>DPRG01000076.1:0-250 GCA_003538775.1 Thermotogae bacterium | reverse complement strand
GATCACACGACCTTCACGAGCACAGGTTTTTTGCTTTTTCCTCCATCACACATCTCGGTTTCTAAGTCCTGCAAAGCGCCGAGCGAATGCTTATGCAAACAATTACCGAGCCACTTGGATGTGGCGAGATATCGCCTTTCTACCTTCTCCGTTTCCAGCAAAGAGTTTTTACAGTCTTGCGTAGCGCCGAAGCAAGCACTCACAAACGATCGCCGAGCCGCATGGACTTTCGCCTTCTTCTTTCCCAAAA
>DPRG01000127.1 GCA_003538775.1 Thermotogae bacterium | reverse complement strand
GTGTGACGTTTTTTCCTTTCGACGATTTTTCGAACACACTCATAGGCAAAGAGTGTGTTCGAAAAAAGGGCCCTCCTTCCAGTTATAATGTTTGAGATAACACCAACAAAAGAAAGGAGGGCCCTCACATGAAGAAAAAACTCTCACTGAAAAGATTATCCATAGATATGGTTAAGAATTTGTTGCAATTCATAGAAAATGAACTGGAGGAGTTCCATTGTAAGAAGAACAAATCTACAAAGCCGTTGAACACCACCTGAGTGGTTATCACTGGTTCACAGAAACCAAATTGTTCAGGAAGGACGCGATGTTGTTGCGTGGACATAGTTGTTAATGGTTGAATGATATAATCTTTTTGGGTTGAAAATACCATGAATGAATTTATCTCGGAACTCAAAAGAAGGCGCGAAGAACTGGGCTTGACCTTACAAGAGGCGGCCTGGAAGTTTGGTGTTACCCAGGATATCATAGAAAAGATCGAATCTGGGGATTTCAGTGGCGTAGAGCTTTATATGAAATCCCTGATAGTACGTTATTGCAATCTGCTTGGCATGGATTCAAAAACGGGTCTTGAGGCTTACCGTAGTTGGAGGAAAGAAGGCAGCGAAAGATTCGAAGAAAAGCAAGAAAAGTCGAGTATTGATATTAAAACTTTCGTTCAAAACTCTGTTCTTTTGACAGCGCTTTATGCGACAGCCATAATTTTGATTTTCATCAACTGGTTGATGTTTTCGAAACTGGATGAATTTAGACGTTATTCGGTTTTTTCTATAGAAAATCCCGCAGCTTTGCCAGCAGTTGTTGAGACGCGGGATGATGAGGGAAAACTATTAGAACGTCGCGCTATCCTTACAGGTGAAACAGTTAATTACCGGATAAATCCCGGGGATGTTTTCGAAATTCGTGCTCCGGGTGGCATGCTAGAAATGAGACTTGGCGAGAAGATATGGAAAGTAAAACTGGAAAGATTCTTGGTGGAGGTAAAAGATGGGAACACCAGGAACCCCTGATCTTGTGAATCTTGTTGCACTGATATTTGCGGCGAACATCGATTACTGGTTTGACAGGGTTAAAAATCGCCTTGAAGAAGTCTTTGGCCCTATGGACTATGTATCCGAAGAGCTCGACTTTGAAAAGTACACTCTTTATTACAATCAGGAGATGGGTGTGGGAATAAAAGCGAGACTTGTAAGCTTCGAGCGTCTCGTTCATCCATACGCGCTGGCTGATATAAAGCTGATCACAAACGCCATAGAAGACGATTTTAGGGTTGATGGAAAAAGAAGGGTAAACATAGATCCCGGTTATGTGCACCATGCTCAGTTCGTGCTCGCTACGACAAAGTACTGGGCAAATAGAGTCTACTTGAGGCGCGGCATATACGCTGATGTAACTCTAACTTACGTGCGAGGACGGTTCGTTCCTGGTCCATCCACTTATCCAAACTACAGAGATGAGGTTTACATAAACGAGATACAAAAGATAAGGGAGATGTATCTAAGAAAAAGGAAGAAACTGAGATCGAAAGGGAGCATAGAGGAATGAAAATATACGTTCATACGCTCGGCTGTCCTAAAAACGAAGCCGATATGCATGTTTTCAAAGCCTTAGCACTTAAAAAAGGGCATACGCTGATAAATGTGGAAAGAGATATCGATCCCGATACGCTGGTTGTCGTGGACACCTGCGGATTCATTGAAGAAGCGAAGATTGAGTCCATAGAAACGTTGCTGGAGTTTTCGCAGACCAACAGAGTGGTTGCTGTAGGTTGTCTGGTACAGAGGTACTACAAAGAACTCAAGGATGAGCTACCCGAGCTCGAAGGCTTGATAGGGGTGGTCTCGCCTGAAACCTTGTTGAATCTTTTAGAAAAAGAACATTACTTCTATCATCCAGAGACCCCTGAGACTGTCTATGATACATGCGAAAGGACATTTACTAGCAACCCTTTCGCTTATCTGAAGATATCCGATGGATGTGATAGAAGCTGCAGTTTTTGTGCTATACCAACATTCAAAGGCAGACACAGAAGCCGTTCACTCGAGGTGATAAGACGAGAGGCAGAAAAACTCGTTTCCCAAGGTATTAAAGAGATTATTCTGGTTGCGCAGGATACCACAGCCTATGGTGTAGATCTGTACGGTCGACAGGCGCTTCCTGAACTGCTTTCCGAGCTTGAAAATATTCCCGGTGATTTCTGGATCAGGGTGATGTATCTCCACCCGGATCATATCAATGAAGCCATCGTGCGATCCATAGCTGAAGGGAGAAAAACACTCCCGTACTTCGACATACCCGTCCAGCATGGTAGCGACCACGTGTTGAAGCTGATGGGGCGGTCTAAAAGTCGTTCAGAACTTATCGACCTATTTCATCACATACGCGAGATGAATCGAGATGCTGTACTCAGGACCACTGTGATGGTGGGGCATCCAGGGGAAACAGAGGAAGATTTTGAGGAACTTAAAAGCTTTCTGGCTACTGTGCGTTTTGACAGACTTGGCGCTTTTATTTATTCTGATGAAGAGGGAACTTTATCTTATTCGATGAACGACAAGGTCGATAGAGAAACAGCACGGAGAAGACTGAACGAGATAATGGAACTACAATCTCAGATAGCATTTGAGAAAAACGAGGGTTTAATAGGTAAAAGATTGAGAGTCCTTGTGGAGGACAAAAGAAACGGAGAATTGATCGCGCGTAGTTTTATGGATGCTCCGGAGATAGACACAGAAATTCTCGTGATATCGAATGGAAATGGAAGAAAAATCGAGATAGGAGATTTCTGTGAAGTCGAGATTGTAGAATCCCTGGGATATGATCTGGAGGCGACTTTGCTGTGATCACAGTTGCTACCTGGATAACGATACTCAGAATACTGATCACCATACCTGTGGTGGTGAGCCTCGAGATGAATCAACATATCCTGGGATTGATCCTTATACTGGTGGCGGGATTCACCGATTTTCTCGACGGCTGGATAGCCAGGAGATTCAACCAGGTAAGTGATCTGGGAAAGTTCCTGGATCAGATAGCAGATAAGATATTGATCAACGCTGTTTTAATCGAACTGGCTGTTTCGGGAATTCTCTGGCCCTGGCTTGTGGTGATCATCGTGGGACGGGATACCCTCATAAGTGGACTACGTATGTTTGCCGCTTCCCGGCAGGAGGTGATTGCAGCCAACATCTGGGGCAAGGCGAAGACCGTTTCTCAATTCGCCATGGTTCTGCTGGCGCTCATCACAGGTACGGCGCCTTTGTTGATGGCATCTCTGCAGGTACTGGTGCTTTTTCTAACAGTATGGTCGGGTTACGTGTATTTCAAGGATTCCTTGGCCATATGGAGGGGATAAAAGTGCGGACATTCATTGGCATTAAGGTCAACGAAGAGGTCATGGAACTCGTTGAAGAACTGGTAACCTCTCTCAGAAGAATGGGTTTTAGAGGCAACTGGGTAAAGCCGGAAAACGTACATCTCACACTCTTTTTCCTTGGTGAGCAACCCGAAGATAGAGTGCGTCATCTGGCCGAACATCTTGGGAAAAGGCTCAGAGGTTTTCCATCGTTTTCCTTTTCTGTGAAGAATTTTGGTTTTTTCACTCAGAGAAGTGGACAACCGCGAGTTCTGTGGCTTGGGGTTGAGGCTCCGGAGTCGCTTTACAGATTGTACGAAGAAATACGCGCCGAGCTGAAACAGCATCATTTTTCCTTCGATGATAAGCGTTTCAAACCACATCTAACGATATGTCGTCTGAAAGAAGTACCCTCGATGTGGGAAAAGCTCGTTGATGGCATCAAGATCGAAGAAAAGCTCGTGGTGGTTAACGATGTGAGGATCTTTTCATCTACCCTCACGCCTGAAGGTCCTATTTACAAAGCCATGTATATCTGCGATTTCGAAGGAGGATTGATTACAAATGGCTGATACTGAGAAGCTTGATAAGGCCAAGTATCAGGCTCTTGAACGAGCCATCAAAGAAATCGAAAAGAAGTTTGGTAAAGGCTCAATAATGATACTTGAAGAGAAATCTCCCGTTACAAACGTTGAAGTCATTCCAACTGGCAGCATTGCCCTGGATCTGGCCCTTGGTGTGGGAGGCTACCCCAGAGGACGGATCGTCGAAATATACGGAGCGGAGGGTAGCGGAAAGACCACACTCTGTCTTCACGCAATCGCCCAGGCTCAAAAGATGGGAGGTGTTGCCGCATTTGTCGATGCAGAGCACGCTCTGGACCCAATCTACGCCAAATCCATAGGTGTTGATCTTCAGAGCCTTCTGATATCTCAACCCGATTTCGGTGAGCAGGCTCTTGAAGTTGTGGACGAGCTCGTTAGAAGCAACGCCGTCGATCTGGTTGTTGTCGATTCCGTGGCGGCACTTGTGCCGCGCGCCGAAATCGAAGGCGTTATGGGAGATATGCAAGTTGGTCTTCAGGCCAGACTGATGTCCCAGGCTTTGAGAAAGCTCGCAAGCAGTGTGAGTAAATCGAAGGCAGTTGTGATCTTCACCAACCAGCTTAGAATGAAGATAGGAGTCACTTACGGAAATCCTGAAACCACAACCGGTGGCATGGCTCTGAAATTCTACGCTTCGGTTCGCCTCGATGTGAGAAGGGGAGCCTCTATCATGTCAGGAAAGGACATCATTGGGCACGAAGTGAACGTTAAAGTGGTTAAAAACAAGGTCGCTCCACCCTTCAAGAAAGTCACAGTGGACATTATTTTTGGAAAGGGCATAGTGCGTGAGAACGAACTTTTCAACTTAGCTCTTGAAATGGGTATTATAAAACGTAAAGGTTCATGGTTCTCGTACGAAACCTCAAATGGAGAGGAGATAAGCCTTGGCCAGGGCAAATTGAACGCGGTCGAATACCTTCGAGAACATCCGGAGCTTGCCGACCAGCTGGAAAAAATGATAAGAGCCAGCGCTTTGCCTTCTACAACTGGAGAAGAAGATGTCGGTTCGGAGGAAGCGTAGAGATTTAAATGACATCAATTCAGCGTTGAAGGATGCGAGAAGATACCTCCGATACAGAATCAGATCGAAGAACGAACTGGGGAGCTATCTGAAAAAACGTGGATACCCGGAAGAAATCATCGAAAGTGTTTTGAAAAAGCTCGAAGATGAAGGAATACTTGATGATGAGAAATTTGCATACCTGTACACACTCGACAGTATACGTTTAAAATTCAAGGGCCCAAGGATCGTAAAGAAGGAGCTAAAAGAATTAGGTGTGGATGAAAAAATTGTTCAGGAAGCGATCATGCGGGCTCTGAACGAATTGGATTTGGTTGAAATACTTTCTTTTTATTCGAGAAAGCTCGAAAATCTCGATAAACGAGGTTTAAGAAATTACCTATATTCGAGAGGTTTTGAACAGGAACAGGTCGAAAAGATAGAAGAACTATTGCGTTCAGGAGGTGAATAAGATGAATCCAATAGATGTTGTTCTTTTGTTGATTGGTGCTGTTGCCGGGGTAATCCTGGGATTTTTTGTGGGATCCAGCCTCGCAAAGGCGAAAGTTGAAAAGAAGCTCAGATCGGTGAAGCAAGATGCAGAATCCATACTGAAACAGGCAGAAAAAGAAGCGGAAGAAATAAAGCGTAAAGCAATCATAGAATCGCGCGAAGAGGTACATCGCTTAAGGGAAGAGTTTGAAAAAGAGACCAGGAAACGTTCGGAGGAACTGAAACAAAGGGAATCAGAACTCAAGGCGTTGGAAAACAGATTGTTGAAACGCGAGGAACTCCTTGACAGGAAAGAGGAAAACCTCGAGAAACAGAGGGAACTTCTGGAGAGTAAACTCAGAACGGCAGAGGAAAAGGAAAAGCTTGCTGAAGCTAAACTCGTTGAGCTGGCTGGAATGACAGTCGAAGATGCTAAAGAGATTGTTCTTAAAAGAGCTGAAGAGAAATATGAACAGGAGATAGCTCAGATTTTCAAGGAAATCAAAGATCGTTTTGAAGACGAAGCTGAACGTAAAGCGAAGTGGGCTATATCCCTTGCTATACAAAGGTATGCGGGAGATTACACTGGAGAGGTCACCGTTAGCACTGTCAGCTTGCCCTCAGATGACATGAAGGGCAGAATCATAGGCAGAGAAGGAAGAAACATAAGGACCTTTGAAAAACTCACGGGTGCTGACCTTATCATCGATGACACACCTGAAGTCGTCACGATCTCGTGCTTCCATCCTTTAAGACGCGAAATAGCGCGTTTGACTCTGGAAAAGCTTGTTCTTGATGGCCGGATCCATCCTCCCAGAATAGAGGAGATGTACGAAAAAGCAAAGGAGGAGATCGAGAAACAGATAAAAGAAGCGGGTGAAGAAGCTTTATATATTCTCGGAATCGCCAGAATGCATCCAGAACTTGTCAAGCTGATAGGCAGATTGAAGTTCAGGACAAGCTACGGCCAGAATGTTTTACAGCACTCCATAGAAATGGCGAGGATAGGTGCTTTAATGGCAAGTGAGCTCGATCTGGATGTGGAACTGGTGAAACGCGCGTGTTTGCTTCATGATATAGGAAAAGCTGTAGACCACGAGGTCGAGGGTTCACACGCTTTGATAGGCGCGGAACTTGCCAAACGCTATGGTGAAAAGCCAGAAGTGATCAACGCTATAAAGAGCCATCATGGCGAAGAGGAGCCTATGACACCGGAAGCTGTGATTGTAGCAGCAGCGGATGCCATTTCAGCCTCAAGACCGGGTGCGAGAAGAGAAACCCTCGAGCTTTACATAAAGCGCCTTCAGAAGCTTGAAGAGATAGCGATGCGCTTTAAGCACGTTGAGAAAGCTTATGCCGTTCAGGCGGGTCGAGAGGTTCGTGTCGTGGTTGAACCTGACAAGGTTGATGATGCAACTGCTGATTGGCTCGCGCATGAGATAGCCAAACAGATCGAACAGGAAGCACAGTATCCGGGTGTTTTGAAGGTCACTGTTATAAGGGAAAGAAGGAGTACGGCTTATGCTTCTTGACGCAAGAAGATACGTGTTGTATAATGGTTGAGGTAATGTGTGGGGTCGTGGCGCAGTTGGGAGCGCGCTACCATGGCACGGTAGAGGTCGTGGGTTCGAATCCCATCGACTCCACCATAATAGGAGGGAGCAGGTTGAAGTTCCTGCTCCCTCTTTTTTTGGTTGTATTCTTCCTCCGAATCTACGGAATAGAGATTTTCTTTGATGAGGAGATCTTGCCGATTACACTGAACTTAATAAATTCGGCTCGTGAGAGTGTAAAATTAGTGTCCTTTGGTGTGACACATCCCGATGTTGTGGAGGCATTGAAAAGCCTTGAAGCGAACGGTGTAAAAGTGACGGTGGTGACAGACAGCGAATCATATTGCCCTCTCACCCATATCGTGGATACCCTTCCGGGTTTGGTTCATGAAAAATTTCTAATTATCGACTCCAAGACTGTACTTGCGGGCACCATGAACTTCACAGTGAGCGGCCTGAAAAGCGATCAAAACGTTGCCGTTTTGATTGAAAAATCCGAAGCTCCAGAGATTTTTGAAGCTTTTTTGAGGGAATTCTCAAACTTCCAGAACGGCTTCTTCCAGAATTCGAAAATACCTGTGAAGGCAGAAAGTGAAAGAGTGAAACTCGTTTTTGCACCACGTTACGACCCTTTCCAGTGGATTAGTCGAATTCTCGCAAATGCCAGAAAAGAAGTCCTCGTCGCCGCCTACGCTTTCACCGATCCTCAGCTGACAACGGTTTTGAAATACCTGAACAGCGAAGGTATAGATGTTAAGGTCCTTCTGGATAAGCGCTGGAATACGGAGAACTCTTACAGTGAACACGTTTTCCTGGAAGGGGGAATCGAGGTCAGTCTCTTCCCTTCACCTTCGCACATGCATGCCAAGCTGATATTGGTTGATGAAAGGTGGCTTCTGATGGGTTCTGCCAATTTCACAGCAAGCGCCCGCAAGAAAAATGACGAGTTTCTCATGATTATAGATTCGCCTGAGCTTGTAATGAAGGCACGCAAATGGTTTTTTGATTTGTGGAAGGACGCCGGAAGCTTGTGAAATATTATGAAAGGAGGTTCGTATGTTGAGCGAATATTATACTATCCCCATGCAGGAAGAGAAGCGTATCGCCCTAGTAGCTCACGACAGGAGAAAGCGCGATCTTCTCGAATGGGCGCGCTACAATGTGGGAACTCTTTCCAGGCATATCCTTTACGCAACTGGAACAACTGGAATGTTACTTTCGAGGGAGCTGGGGCTGAAAATTCATCGTTTCAAAAGTGGACCGCTTGGCGGAGATCAGCAGATCGGTGCGAAGATCGCAGAAGGCGAGATCGACTTTCTGATATTTTTCTGGGATCCTCTCGAGCCCCAACCACACGACGTTGATGTGAAGGCTCTTTTAAGAATAGCGACGCTTTATAACATTCCCGTTGCCATGAACAGATCATCTGCAGATTTTCTCATATCTTCCCCGCTTATGCACGGGGAGTACAAACGGACAATTCCGGATCATGAGGTGGTGCTGAAAGATGAGATAGAAAAAGCAGCGAATATAAAGCTCTGACACCATCTTGAAGAACGTACCGCGTGCGAACTTTTGTCTCTTCACACGCTTATACCAGCAAAATTGAACATGTTCGAAAAATCAAGAAGCAGAGCATATTCAATCTTTCAAACGATGGATGCAAAAGCTTATTCAATCATATATTCCAAACCCGCTTGTATTCTTTCACATCCGCAAAACGACTCACTCGGAGATCATCCCCCTGTTTCAGTACTTTATTGAAGCGAACTGATTAACGGGTCCGTAATCTCTTGCTTTTCTGCTCTCATCACACATCTTGGTTTCTAAATCTTGCGGAGCGCCGAGTGAGCGCTTATGCAAACAATTACCGAGCCACACGGATGTGGTGAGATTTCGCTTCTTTACCTTTTCCAGTTCCA
>DPRG01000131.1 GCA_003538775.1 Thermotogae bacterium | reverse complement strand
TCCGTCCAACGGAATTGAAACGGTGGTGTACTGATAAGCGAGTCAATGTTGTTGTCTTAATGATCTTATAAGTCAAAGGGACCTCATTGATCACTTATCAAAAACTTGATCTTCGCGTTTAGTCGGTGTCTTGACATTTATTTCATTCTTGATATAATTTCACTGAAAATGAAAAAAGAGAGTGGTGTGAATTGCTGGATCTGCTGAAAGCGCTTTCTTCTTCTAATGCTTTTGAGGTTCTTATGTATGTTAAAGAAAATCCTGATTCCAATGCTGCGGGTGTTGCTTCGGCATTGGGATTGCACGTGCTCACCGTTCAAAAAATTCTTGAGGTGTTGGAGAAGTACGGTATAGTTAAATCAAAGCTGGTGCGAAGTGTTGGAAGACCTTCCAAACGATATCGTTACATTGGTGGAAAGATCGAAGTGAACGTGGATGAATTGCTTGATCTCTA
The DNA here is from genome assembly GCA_003538775.1 of Thermotogae bacterium. Taxonomy (GTDB): domain Bacteria; phylum Thermotogota; class Thermotogae; order UBA12178; family UBA12178; genus UBA12178. The sequence continues at coordinate 33,624 of DPRG01000131.1, read as the reverse complement.
CGCATTGAAGCACATGCCTGTTAGAGAAAAGGCTTTTGAAGATGCGCTTTACGATTATGATATGAGAAAGGAAAGAATAAAACGCCTTCTGGTAAAACCTGACAGGCGAAAGATTGTCTTTGACGAAACCGAAGGGAAGGTTTTGTGGTTCGTACCACCTCCTGATTCTCAGGGTAAGCCTGTAGAAGAAATAGCAAAAGAATCGGGTATTTCTTTACTTCAGGTTCTTGAGGCGGTTAAACGTCTCCTTGACCTGGGGCTGGTGGAGCTGGTTGAATCCTGAGTACTTTTTAAGGGAGGTTTATCTGGTTGGACGAATTGTTGTTCAGTATAGGATCTGTTATAATGTTCGCTGCTTTTTTGATCGGAATTAGATGTGTTACTGGTCGAAAACGTGTGCCGCTTGAAAGGATCACACAGAGAACAATTCTGGTAACGCCGTTGATGCTGGCATGGCTGTTGCTTTCTCTAAACCTTTCCGGTATGGGCGCCTTTATTTTGAACCTGTCATTGATATTTTATGTTGCCGTCATGCATTTTTACGCGTATCTTTCTTTCAAACAAACACTTGGCGATACTCTGATATACCTGAGCGCTATCGAACCGTTGTTGTTCGTTGGGCTTTTTCCTGATATGAATCCGTTTGTTTCTCGTTTCCTCGTGATTCTTTCTTTCACGTTCGCGATTTTGGGATTATGGCGTATTTACAGGTTGCCACTTAAGAATCATGAATTTCTGGATGAAACCCTGAAACTGTGTGCGAGCAATTGCTCGAAAGGGGCGTATTCTTCCAGGCCGGTGGTGTTGGCTTTGAACGTGAATCCAAGAAAGAATTTCGTGTCGTCTTCGAAGGGAGTGCTGTTGGTTGTCCGAAATGGGAAATTGGTACTGAGGATTTCTCGAAAGAAACACGAAGAGCTTGGGAGCCCAAATCTCATGGAACTTGCTGAGAACCTTGCTAACGAATGGGACAGATGGCTTGGCGGTGGCAAAGCAGAGGAGGTGGCTTTTCGGTGATAGAAGCGAAGGGTCTCGTCAAGAAATTTGGAGATTTCATGGCAGTTAGAGGTATTGATCTGAAGGTCCTACCGGGTGAGATCTATGGTTTTCTCGGACCCAATGGTGCGGGAAAGACTACAACGATACGAATGTTAACGGGAACGTTGAAACCCTCTTCTGGAGAGGTAAGAATACTGGGCATGAGAATGGATGAGAGTGAAATAGAGATAAAACGGTCTATAGGAGTTGTTCCCGACGAACCTAAAATATATGAAAACCTTAAAGGTAGAGAGTTTCTGGAGTTTATAATGGACATTTTCAAATGTCCGCGCTCTGAAACGCTCTCAAGACTTTCAGAACTCTGTGAAGCATTTGGTGTGGATTATCTGGACAATTTCGCGGGAGAATATTCACATGGTATGAAGCAAAAACTCATGGTGATCTCTGTGTTGATGAGAAAGCCCAGGGTAATTTTTCTCGATGAACCTACTGTAGGGCTGGATGCCAGAAGTGCGAAAATCCTGAAGCTGCTACTTAGAAAGTACGCGGACGAGGGTTCAACGATTTTCATGACAACGCATGTGCTGGAGGTTGCAGAAAAGATGTGTGACAGGATAGGGATTATAAACGAGGGTCTATTGATAGCGGAAGGTACGCTGGATGAACTTCGTCAGCTGAGTAAAGAAGGGCATAAGAACCTTGAAGATCTTTTCCTCGAACTCACGGGTCAGGGGAAAGTTGATGAGATCATTCAAGCGCTTTGAACGCGGAGGTAAGTGTTATGTGGAGTGAAGTTGCGACAATACTGAAATATTCCTCGCTGAACATAGCACGTTCATCTAACAGGAGGCGCTTTCGGGGAAGTGAGAGATATCCCCTGCTGAGTTTTTTCGCGAGGAATCTATCCGTTGCGGTGGTATTTGGCGTGATGATAACGGTATTCTTCATTTCAATGATGAAAAACCAGTCAGTGGAGATTTTCAACTACGTGATAGAAGGTACCGGAGTTTCTCTTGGTGAACTTCTGGTCTCACCGTGGTTGTTTATCGGTACGATAGTCTTTCTGGCGTCCGCGGCGCCTGGCATGACATACAACCTTTTCGATTCTCCAGATGTTGAGTTTCTTTTGACTCTGCCGGTGCGAAGATCGTCCATCGTGATGGTGAAAAATCTCGAGATACTACCATACTATTCGATGGGACTTGCGATGATATTTCCCGCTTATATAATCCTCGGGTATTTTCGCGCGGGGTGGATCGGGATCTTCGTGGGATTTTTGGCAGCGTTGATTTATCTTGGCCTTCTGTGGGCTCTTTCCGCTTTTCTGGCATCGGTTTTGAATGTCTTTATGGGAAGAATGGTGGCCCGACGAATTGCGACAATGGCGTATTTTGCCTCGATTATGCTTCTTGTTTTCGCTTACAACTACTTTATGCCTGATATTACAAAGACGAATTCGATCGATGCGCTTCTCAAATACAGTGGCTTCATGACCTCGCCGCTTTTTCCGTATTCGTGGTTTTTGCGGGCTCTTGTGGGTAGACACTTCTGGTGGATATCTTCAGGGATTACCTTGCTTTTTGTTTACGGTGCGGCGCGTTTGAGTTCCAATCTTGAGTTTTCGAGATCGCGTTCGCATGTGAAGAAGGGAAGTTTTCTTGCTCGCAATCGGGCCTTTCCTGTATACAGGAAGGATTTATTACTGCTGAGAAGAGATCCTCAATTGCTGTATATGCTGGCTTATCCTGTGGTATTCGCTATGATATTTTTGCTTCAAAGAGAAGCTACAGCGGCGAGTTTCTTCTATGTTCAGCTAACTGCCATCTATTCGGGACTGACGAGCGCATTACTTCTCAGGCAAGAATTTCTAATATGGCCGGTTCCAATGACATTTCCAGTGACTATGAGGGCTCTTGTACTTCCGAAGATTGTAATTCCAACAGTGGCATATTCAACCATTTACACTTTTCTGGTGCTCGCTTTGTTATTCATAGGGCTTATGGAACCTTGGATGGGTCTTTTTATACCCATAGTGGTTCTTATAATCTTCAGTTCAACTCTACTTGGGGCATGGATTTTCCTGCGCAGACCGAACAGGCCGGTTAAAGGTCGAAACGTGTTCACCACGGTCGAGGTGCTGATGGTTCAGGGGATAACCCTTCTATGGACGTTTTCAACACTAGGAGCCATCCAGCTTGGTATCGCTCGGGACTGGTCATTCTACTGGTTGTTGAAATATATCGCACCAGTGATCTCGATATCGTCGATGATCTACTTTGTGATCAAAACGTCCAGAAAGATGAGGGGTTTTAACCTCTAAGAACAGCGAAAGTTATATAAAGCACATAGAGAACCAGCAGGATGGCTCCGCTGCTCCTTGAAAGGGTCGATTTTTTCCCGGTTAGAAACAGCAATATCACGGGAAGGGCGTTCATGTAGATAAGATCTGGCAGAATGTTAGTCACGTCCATTTTTATGTCTCTGATCACAGAGGCAACACCGAGTATCATAACGATGTTGAAGATGTTGGAGCCCACAATATTGCCTGCGGCTATCCCGTGTTTTTTCTTTGCCATTGCGACGGTGGTGGTTACCACCTCGGGAATAGATGTTCCCACAGCCACCAGCGTCAGACCAATGAGAGTTTCGGAAACACCGAATCCTTTGGCTATATCTACTGCAGCATCGACTGTGAGATCTCCGCCAAATGTTACACCCAGAAGTCCTACGGAAGTGATAAGAATCAGTTTGACAAGGCTTTCATTTTCCTCTTTTTCAGATGTCGTGCTCGCTGCACCAATTCCTTTGAGTGGTTTGTTTTTGGTCATACCGGTTAGGTAATCGAAGTAAATCAAAGCAAAAGAAAGCAGTATGAGGCCGTCCACTCGATCCAGTGAAGGAGGGACAGACCTCAAAAGCATAGCCGAAAGAACTACACCGACAAGGAGGTTGAAAGGAAGCTCTTTTCTCAATGTGCTGCGTTCGATCAAGATGGGATGGACAAGTGCTGCTATCGAGATACCAAGACCTATATTGGCTATGTTGCTTCCTATGACGTTTGACACACTTATAGCGCCGTTTCCTTTCAGACTCGCACCGATACTGACAGCGAGTTCTGGCAGGCTTGTACCAATGGAAACGATTGAAAGGCCTATGAAGAGCTCCGATACGCCAAACTTTCTCGCAAGTCCGCTACCGCCCTCGACCGCCCAATCAGCACCTTTGATGAGAAGGGCAAGCCCAAGAATCAGAAGGAACCAGCTCACGAAAGTTCACCTCCTTGATCTGCCAAGTCGGCGTAAATGGTAGGCAAGCGTTTTGAATGAAACGGTTATGTCAACATCTTCGACCACTACTTCAGGTGGGACGTTGATTGTTACAGGAGCAAAGTTGACAATGCCCTTGATACCAGCCTTCACAAGAGAATCGGCGACTTCCTGCGCTGCCTCGGCGGGCACAGCGATCACACCTATTTCTACCTTTTTCGATTTGACAACATTTTCAAGGTCTTCCATCGGCTTTATCGGCCCGGCGACTCCCGCGCTGAGTCCTATTTTGTGAGGGTCGTTGTCGAATACGGCAATCACATCAAAGCGGTTTTTGTAGAGGCCAGGATAGTTGGTGATAGCCCTGCCGATGTTTCCAGCACCTACCACCACGACCCTCCAGCGTCGATCGATCCCTATGATCTTCTTGAGTTCGGCTGCCAGGCTCTTTACATTGTAACCGACTCCGCGTTTGCCAAATTCTCCAAAGTAGGAAAGATCCTTCCTTACCTGACTTGATTTGATCTTCAATCTCTCCGCCAGCTCTTTTGACGATACGTATTCCTTTCCTTCGCTTAGCATGTTGTCAAGACAACGGTAGTAAATGGCCAGTCGCTTGATGGTTGGCTTTGGTATCTTCACGGTTGTACACCTCCTCAAACTTCTGCGTACTGCACACGGTATAGATCGTAGTAAAGGCCTTTCTTAGCCATCAATTCCTGATGGGTACCCACTTCCACAATTCTGCCAGCATGGACCACGTAGATGCGGTCGAGGTTTCTGACGGTAGCCAATCTATGCGCAATCACGATTAGTGTAACACCCTTCAGCGCTTCAAGGGCTTGCTGAATATAGAACTCCGTGTCGACATCAACGTTAGCGGTGGCTTCGTCCAGAAGCAGTATCCGCGCACCAAACAGTTTCCCTCTTGCAAGGGCCACGAGTTGTCTCTCACCTGCTGAAAGTGTAGAGGCGCGTTCGAGAACGTTGCTCATATAGCCGTTGGGAAATCTTGAAACGAAATGATCGAGTTTAACTTCCCTTCCCACACTTTCGACACGCTCTCTGGAGATCGATTCATCGAAGAGACGGATGTTGTCAAGAATAGTTCCCGAAAACAGAAAAACGTCTTGCTGTACAACGGCTATCTGTCTTCTCAGGGCTCGTAGATCGTATTCTTCAAGTGGTACGCCTCCGATGAGTATTCTACCTTTTTGAATGCGGTACAGTCCACTGATGAGATTCATGATGGACGATTTCCCGGCTCCGGTTTCGCCAACAAAGCCCACCCGTTCTCCTTCTTTGATTTTGAAGGAGATGTCTTTTAATACCCAGTTCTCATCTTCGTAGGCGAACCAGACGTTTTGAAATTCCACACTTGCCTCTGGTATAATGGTTCTTCCACCTTCGTTGAGCTTTTCTCTTGGTGTGTCCATTAGGTTAAAGATCTTTTCTGCGGATGCAAACGCGTTCTGGAGAATATCGTATTTTTCCGCTATATCGCGGATAGGCCTGAAGAACATGTCCACGTAAGAAACAAAGGCGTATAGTATTCCAAAGCTCAGCTCTCCGTTCAGAATACCTTTTCCACCAAACCAGATAACTGCACATAGTCCTATGTGGTAAATAACGTCCATCAGCGGTCTGAAGATGGCAAAAACGATCATCTGCTTTAACTGGGCTTTTAGTAGGCGATTGCTCACTTCTTCGAATTCTCCATGCTTGCGCTTCTGCCGGTTGAATATCTGGATGAGACTCATTCCAGATATGTGTTCCGAAAGGAAGGCGTTGAGAGCCGCAATGCGCGTTCGCACAAGTCTGTAGGCTTTTCTATCGAAAATACGGAATATCAGGGTAGCACCAATAATCAAAGGAATTACAAAGAAAGTTCTTGCTGTCAGATAGAAAGATAGGTTGAACATCATGTAAAGAATACCTGCTATAAGGAAAACGTCTTTCACAAGGCTTGTGATAACGCTACTGAAGAACTCGCTAAGGTTTTGTGTGTCGTTCGCAATTCGTGTGGCTATCTTGCCGGTTGGGGTTCTGTCGAAAAAGGAAAGTGGTATACGCAATATGTGACGATAAAGGTTCATACGGATATCGTAAACCACTCGCTGACCAAGATAGTTGGTTGAGTAGGTATGACCGTAGGTTGAGGCGAACTGCGCAAGTAGCACACCCATAAAGATCATACCTAAGGTGAGTAATTTCTGATAGTCCTTTTCTTTTATGCTCTTGACAAATGTTTCATCAACCATGTATTCTTTGTTCCCATCTGTGAGATAGTAAGCATCGGCTTTTTTCACGAGTTTGAAAGTGCCTTCGGGTGCCTCAACCCATTTTCCATCAACGAGTTCGAATGTGTGGGTAACGTTCATATAACGGTCTATCGCGTTGCGTATGAGAATAGGAGGTACGAGATCCAAGAGAGCGGATGCAAGCATGAGAACAAGGCTGAGGATGAGTATCAGCCAGTACTTTCGTATGTATTTCCACAATCTCAAAAAGATCGTCAAATCCTTTTGGGTTCTCTCAAAGGTTTCCTCAATCTGTTCCGGCATCTTCTTCGAACCTCTCTTCAAGCATCTGAAGTTCGTACATCCTTCTGTAAAGGCCGTCCCTTTCTATCAGTTCGGTATGGCGCCCGGCTTCCACAATTTCCCCATCGTCGAACACGTATATGATGTCAGCCCGGGACAACACCTTAAGACGATGGCTGACTACTATAAGGGTGCTCTCAGCAACACTTTCACGTAGATGGTTTATGATAGCTTCCTCTGTTTGAGCGTCCACGGCCGAGAGGCTGTCGTCAAGAATGATAACAGGAGAGCGTTTTACAAGCCCACGTGCAAGGGTTATCCTCTGTTTCTGGCCTCCGGAGAGGGTAACTCCTCTCTCTCCAACCACGGTGCGGTAGCCCTGGGGGAGTTCCACAATGTCGTCATGTACAGCAGCCACCTGAGCGTAGAGCTTAACCTCGTTCTCTTCAATTTTATCTACAGGGAAAGCTATGTTTTCCTTCACCGTGGTCGAAAACAGAAAAGCTTCCTGCGGGACATAGGTTACATACTTTCTCAAGTGTTCAGAGGATATGTCGTTTATGTCAACACCTTCGAAGAAGATTCTACCCCTTTCAACAGGGTAGAGCTTCAAAAGAAGTTTCACTATGGTGCTCTTCCCACTTCCGGTTTTGCCAGCTATCCCCACGAAGCTTCCCGCTTCGATCTTCATGTTTATGTTTTTAAGGACCGGGCGTTTTGTGTTCGGATAGGCAAAATCAAGGTTTTTGACTTCGATGTTTCCTTTTATCGTCACATTCACGGGGTTTTTGGGTTCCTGAATAGAAGGTTTGGTTTCGAGAATTTCCATGAGCCGCTTGTACGAAGCCCTCGATCTCTGAATGATGTTGAGAACCCATCCCACGGCCATCATTGGCCAGACAAGCATACCGAGGTACTGGTTAAAGGTTACGAATTCGCCGAGTGTTATCTGGTCGTATATGACCATTCTTCCTCCAATGATGAGAGCGATGAGAGAAGCGGAAGTGCCTATCATTCCAATTAGTGGGAAGAACAACCCCCAGACTTTGATAAGCGACATCTGGGCTTTGAAATAATTCAACGAAACTTCACTGTAACGCTCTTCCATCTTATCCTCTACTGCGAAGGTTTTAATAACCCTTATTCCGGAAACACTTTCTTCCGCTCCATGGGTTATTTCAGAAAATCCTTCCTGAACCTTTCTGAAGCGATGGTGTATCATCTTGCCGAAGGTTAAGGAGATGAGCGCCAGAAACGGTAGTGGTATAGAAGCAAGTACTGTAAGTCTCCAGCTGACGAATCCCCCCATAGCGGCTACCGTTATCACCGTTAAAACCACAGCGTCGGTGGCCATTACCACTGCGGGCCCAAGCATCATCCTGACAGCGTTTATGTCGTTTGTAAAACGTGCCATAAGATCGCCAGTGAGGGTTCTATCGTAGAAATCCTGTGTTAGTGAAAGAAGTTTTTCGAAGAGTGTCAATCGGGCGTAATGGCTGAAGCGATGCGCTGTTCCTATTATGAAAAAACGCCACCAGAATCGTGAGAGCATCATCCCTCCGGCAGCGGCAAGAACGCCGAGGATGAATATAAGAAGGGTGTTCTCGTCCGCTTCGCTGGACTTCAGCAGGTCTACAAGGCGACCAGTGAGACGCGGTGGAATGAGCTGAAGAAGGTCCACCGCTATGAGAAAGAGGACTCCTAAGGCGTATTTCCACCAGTTTTTTTTCAAGTATGTGGCTATCAATCTTCTCCACCTCGTAATGTAAGAAACGAGCGAAAAAGTTCACATCTTCTATTTGTATCTTCCGTTTCAAGGGGAAGCAATGGGTGCCGTCATTGTGCATCAAAATATTACCATATCTAACGGAGAGAAAGAAGGTTAAGAAACCTTACCAGTTTTTTAAAAAGTCATTCAATGGTACATGATACGTCTTGCCTGAATTGTTTTCAAAAAGAAGTTCTCGATTTTTTATGTTCGTTCCCTGGAAAACGTATGTTTCCCCCTTCCACTGAAACCTGGTACCCGGCGGAAAAGGTCCGAAGGTGTGGATGAAATCTTCAACAAGATCAGGATCGAGAACATTTCCTTTCATCTTCATGAGCGAATTAGGAAAGCTCTCAGAGTGTTCTTCGTTATGAAAGATAGCCTGTTCCGCTTTGTCAGCTAAGTTTATCAATCGCGAGTAAAAGGGTATTCTTTTACCTTTCAAATTCGCCAGGCCCATACCGTCGAAACGTTCGTGATGGTAAAGCACCGAATCACACACTTCCCTGGATAGGCCAAACCTGGTACAAAGTCTGTAACCGAGTGCTATGTGGAGGCGCCAGTTATCTCTGATTTCGTCGCGATCGTCTTCTATTGAGGTGCTTTTTAAGAGAATGTGGGCGATATCGTGCATGATCGCTGACTTCACACCCTGAACAGTGAAAGTGTACGGAAACGAGTTCATTATAAGCATATTGCACACTATATAAGAAATGTTAAGCGTATGAAAAATAATCCAGCGATCGGTGGCCGGGCGGAAAAGGTTGAGAGAAAGGGTTTCTTTTTTAATCAGGTGCTTTATCATTTCTATAGTGAAGTTCGTGATAAGGGAATCGGCAGACTGCCTTGTTCGCTCTCTATCCAGAATGTTTTTGAAAAGATCGTCCATCGTTTCTATAAAGGCATACGGAAAGCACGGATCATACAGCGATGATAATATGATGCTGTTCATAGTTTCCATTGATCAACTACCTGAGAGGGATCGAAGCCTTCGGGTCCAACCGCGGAAAGCCACCATTGTCCACCGAGATGTTCTCTAAGAAAGTTGTTCATGCGTTCCAGGTCGATTTCTCTTAATTCTTGAAGGATTCGATCTAAACTTCTGGGTTCTTCCATGTTGAGAGTGTCGTCGAGCAATCTGAAGGCGTTACTCAGAGCCCTTTCAGATGAAAGTTCCAGCCCACCGATCAGGCGATTTTTCCCGTATTCGAAGACATCTCTGTCCATTCCATGGTTCAGTAAACGTTCGAAGATGTCTTTGAGTTCGTTCGAAAGCTGCCAGAATTTATCCGTAGATGTAGAGGCGTAAATGAACAAGCCACCGCCCTCACGGTAGAGTATCATGTCCGTACCTATCGTATACGCAAGGCCACGCTTTTCTCTGATGTGTTCGAACAGGAGGGAGCTCATACCGCTTCCAAGCGCAGTATTCAGAATATCCATAATGGGCTTCATACCGCTTTTCCTTCCAGGCATGGGTTTAAAGAATACGATATGAACCTGATTAAGGTCCTTTTTGTGACTGAGTATGAGATTTTTTGGCGCGTTTTTGGGTGGCGGTGGAGGGCTTGGAGGTTCCACGGCAGGGCCGTCTGGTATCCCATCCGCGAATTCTCTCACGTGCTTTTTTACTTTCTCAGGTTCGAAGTTACCAAAGACCACAACGGTAGTCCTGCCACTCACGTAGTTGGTATTGTGGTATGCGATGAGATCTTCACGTGTGAAACGTGAAACCGTTTCCATACTTCCCAGTATGGGTTTGCCGAAAGCTTCGCCCCAAACTGTTTTCGTGAGTTGATCGAAAACCACGTCGGAAGGTTCGTCCAGAGCTTCACGAATTTCCTCAAGGATCACGGATTTCTCGAGCTCCACGGCTCTAGAATCAAAGAGTGGGTTGCTGTACAGGTCGAGGAGTATATCTGCGGTTTCATCGAAGACGTCATACGGTATGTGCATGTAGTAAACCGTCGCCACGCGCGAAGTGAAAGCGTTGAGATGTCCTCCGGCGCGCTCGATGGGAAGTTTGATCTGATAAGGACTTCTTGACTTTGTGCCTTTGAAGGCGGCGTGTTCTATAAAATGCGATATGCCAGATAAGTCGGGCGATTCAACAGCGCTGCCAACACTCGCCGCAACGAGAAAAGCAACACTGCGTATACCAGGATGCCTCTGATACACCAGTTTTATTCCGTTCAGTTCTTCCACCAATGGAATCTGGTTAGTGAGAGGTGTTGTCAGCTCTCCCACCTGGCTTCCTCCTATCGTGTCCCGGATTTCTGTGTGAGGATGGCCTGTGCGTGGGTCTTGCACTTGTATGAGTGGATCGGTCCCCTCTTCTTGAGTTGGAATCAGGCGGCTCGAATCCCGCTTCCTTTAACTGAAGCCTTCCAAGGTTGTCTATGTCTGTTATCACTACCCGGACTCTGTCGCCGACCTGAAACTTCTTTGCAAAGTCCTTAAGTTTGCTGGACATCTTGGAAGAATGTAGCAAGCCGATCTTTCCTGGTTTTACTTCTATGAACATCCCGTAAGGCTCTATTCTTGTTATCTTTCCTTCAAACTCCTGGCCCACTTCTACATCTTTAACGAGATCCTGGATGACGGTTATCGCCTGATCGACATTTTCGACGTTGTTACCGGATACCTTCACCTGTCCGGTTTCGTCATCTATATAGACAGATACATCGAACTCCTTACTTATCCACTTCACGATCCTTCCACCGGGTCCGATAACCTCACCTATTTTGTCAACCGGAACACTCGTGAGTTTTATTATCGGAGCGTGTGGAGAAAGGGAAGATCTTGGAGAAGATATCGTCGCTTCCATGACATCGAGGATTTTCATACGGGCCTGTCTTGCTTTTTCCAGGGCTTCTCTCATTATCTCTTCGCTCACGCCGCTTACCTTCACATCCATCTGGAAGGCGGTTATACCATCACGGGTGCCTGCCACTTTGAAATCCATGTCACCCAGATGGTCTTCCATTCCCAGGATGTCTGTTAACACCACCGCCTTTTCGCCTTCAATGATCAATCCCATGGCCACTCCGGCAACGTGTTTCCGTATGGGTACGCCCGCGTCCATCAGTGAGAGTGATCCCGAGCAAACGGTTGCCATGGACGAAGAACCGTTGGATTCCAGGATTTCGGAGACTACGCGAATGGTGTAAGGGAACTCTTCTTCAGGCGGCAGCATGTTTTTCAAAGCCCTTTCAGCCAGGTGTCCATGCCCGATCTCGCGGCGGCTGGGGCCCCTCATTGGTTTAACTTCCCCGGTAGAGTAAGGCGGGAAGTTGTAGTGGAGCATGAAGCGTTTGGAGCCTTCTTCAAGAAGCGTGTCTATTATCTGTTCATCCATTGGGGCACCAAGAGTGACGATGCCCAGACTCTGAGTTTCACCGCGTGTGAATAGAGCCGAACCGTGTGTTCGTGGGAAGATACCGACTTCGCAGGTGATGGGTCTTATATCATCCGGTTTACGTCCATCGGCTCTGATGCCCTCTTCGAGCACCATCTTTCTCATTTTATCTCTCAGACGATCCTCAAAATGCTCTTTAAGGAAGCCTTCGAACTGTTCCCTCTCATCGGCGGGCCAGCGTTTTGTGAAAAACCTTTCAAGCAGTTCATCCCTGTAAGATTTAAGCGCTTTGTCCCTTTCGTGTTTTGCAGGCGTCAGAATGAGATAGCGTAATTTGTCTTCGTCAATCAGCTCATCGAAAGATTCGATAAGTCCTTCAGGAGGTTCGACCTTTTCGATCTCGAATTTTTCGATCTCAAATTCAGAAAGTATTTCTTTCTGGAATGATACAAGTTGTCTAATGGCGTCATGAGCAAAAGAGAGCGCGTTCAACATCTCTTCTTCCGTTACTTCTTTGGCTTCGCCTTCAACCATGGTGACGGCTTCTTCGGTGCCTGCAACCACTATGTCGAGTTTGCTTTCTTCCATTTCACGTTCAGTGGGAAAGGCCTTGAATTCTCCGTTTATATATCCCACTCTCACTCCGGCAACTATACCGTTGAATGGAATATCAGATAGATTTAAGGCCAAAGAGGCCCCCATAATCCCCCATGTATCCGGGGGATCGTCAGGATCGGCGGAAAGAACTGTGGCCACAATCTGGATTTCATGTCTCATTTCTTTCGGGAAAAGAGGTCTTATTGGACGATCTATCAGACGCGCTGAAAGTATAGCGTTTTCGCTCGGCTTTCCTTCCCTTTTGATGAATCCTCCCGGGATTTTTCCAGCGGCGTAAAAACGTTCCTGGTATTCCACCGTAAGAGGTAGAAAATCAACATTTTCAAGCGGTTTGGAGCTGGCGCAGGCTGTGACCAGCAGAGCGGAATCACCGAAACGAACAAGCACGGAGCCGTTTGCCTGCTTCGCCATCTTTCCGTATTCAATTCTGAGCTTTCTACCAAATATTTCCTTTTCCCACACTTTCAAACGTATCACCTCGTTCCCTTAACAGTTACTCTCAAAAAAGTGGAGCGGATGTCCCGCTCCACTATTTTACTCTACTCTCTCTGCACAACTATTTAGCCTCTCAGGCCGAGCTTGGAGATGAGTTCTTTGTATTGCTGCGGTTTTTCTTTTTTCAGATATTTCAGAAGCTTCCTCCTGTGGCCTATCATTTTCATGAGCCCACGGCGAGAGTGGAAGTCTTTCGGGTGCTTTTTCAGATGCTCCGTCAGATGCCTGATCCTTGCCGTCAGAAGTGCTATCTGCACTTCCACTGAACCAGTGTCACCACCGTGGAGACGGTACTCTTCGATTATCCTGCTCTTCGCTTCCTTATCCAGAGACATCCTCATCCCTCCATACGCCAACACCCCAGTAAGAGGGTTCGGCCTCCAACCGAGGTGTGGTATTTTTGCATTTGATTATACCACAAATTTTTTATTCGGCAGATTCCCGGCTTATTTTTTGTGAAAGATCACTCCTTCCGAGATGATCTCCAGTGCTTTTTCCACGCCGAAGCTTCGTCCGATGTGAAAGGAAGAGTGTTCCTGTAATCATGTTTTGCGATGAAAGACTCGAGGTGTAATGACAACATACGAAGTTTTTCCTCCTGTATTCGCAGAAACTCTTCGAAGACGGGTGTGCCAGAAAGAACGTTCGCAATTTCAGCGGTGTGATAAAAACAGAGCACCGATTCAGATCGTTCAAAGATCGTTCTTTTGGAATGATCTGTCATCGTTCTGGCGAATACAGAGATATGTCGTTTATTTGCATCCTTCTCGATTTTACAAAAATAACATTCATGGGAATGCTCACGCTCCTTTTTGCCACGCGATGGTCGCTTGATGGTGTTTAATTCCGTTGCAGAATCCAGAAGATCTTTTAGAATGATCGAAATGCCCAGAAGGCCGAGGTCGGGAGATTCTTCCAACACTTGAAATATCAATCTGGCATGCTTGTGACAAAAACCATCTTCTCTCAACCGAGCGCGGATCTCAGGATCGTTAACCGATTCATAGAGTATGCTGAAAATAGTCTTTCGCACGCTTTCGAAGTTGAAATAGCATATAGGACAGCCGGAAAAATTAGATTCCATCAGCTCAAAAAGTGGTATTTCCTCTATCTTCAGTTTGACATCCTTTTCCATGAAATTCACCCCGTCAACTTGAGTTGCATTACGTACTTTTCCACAAGCTCCAGGTCTTGTTCTCTTTCTGCGGTGTTTATCAACTCCAGAGAATGTAGTTGCGCACTAATGCCTGCTAAGCGAATAGCCAGGGTCCGGGTATCGATAAAAGTATCGTAAACTTTCCTTCGCAAAACCGCTCTCTGAGCTTCCATTTTCGATAGGTGTCGAGCATGTGTTTCGAAAAGAGCTTTCAATGAACTCAAATTCGTTCCTTCTTCAAACTCTTCGCTTCTGTCAGAAACTCCGGAATTTCCATCACGCGATAGTATTTCACTAACAATTTGAATAACGTCTTCCTTCCTCGAAAAGAACTGTTGGTACTTTTGTTTGAGTTGTTGTGGTATCTCGAAACGTTTTGATAAGAACAACCATCTTATCTCTATCTGCAATTTCAACACCTCCAGGTTTTCAGATCTTCAATTAACACATGACCGAGACGAGTGTAAAATCACTGTTTGTGGTCCTGGTTGCTGATGATGAACGAGTATCTTTCCAGTCTATCCAGAATTTTGTTTCTATCCTTTTCAAATTCCTCCAGTAGAACTGTTAACCGTTCTACTTCTCGCTGTGATTCCTCAAGAAACTCGTTGACTTCCTTTAAGCGACGACTGTAAAATTCTTCCTCCTTCTTGTTCCGGGCCTTCTCTTTGGCCTCAAGGATGGATTCAAGTCGATGTACCAGCTCTGTGTTGCTCAATTTTTGAACCATTCTCCACAGATCAAATCTGTGAACTGGAATGGTGATTTTCAAATCCAAGTTTCGCACCTCCCACTGTAAAAAAAACAAAAACTCCTACCGAAAATTCGGCAGGAGTCATCAGCCTTTCGGCAGTTTGGGCGGACTCCATCGCCCTTTATTCACACTTGTCTTATTATACATGATAGCATAGAAAACAGCACACGGGTGAGGTGGTTGATGTGGATCTCCGTCTTATAGTGGTCATTTCTTTGATTGTTTTCGCGCTGGCTTATGGAATATCGACTTTATCACAAAGGGATAATCCGTTGATGGATCATAGAGATTTGGCGCAGCCCTACAGCACCTTTTTGACTGTTGATGGTATAGATATACATGTGAGGTATGAACTTGGAAATGGATCGCGTACAGGGATAAATTTTGTCCTTCTCCATGGCTTTGCTTCCTGGATTTACACGTGGGATCAGGTGTTTGAAGAATTTGCGAAGATGGGCAGCGTGCTTGCATACGACAGACCAGGATTTGGTTTAACGGAAAGAGTTCTACCGGATGAAGCTGGCTTCAATCCTTACACCCCAGAGTACCAGATTGAACTATTGTCTGCTATTCTCGATCATTATGATTTAGAAAGAGTAATACTTGTTGGCCATTCCGCAGGAGGTGTGATCGCTGTTCGCTACGCTCTTGAACACCCCGAACGTGTCAAAGCGCTGGTTCTTGTGGATCCTGCGATTTACATAAAACCTCCTTTTCCCGAAGTTTTGAAAGAAACCTTGACACTTCTGGAAGTTGAAAAATTGGGTCCACGCTTTTTTGCTCGAAGATTTGTAGATTTCGCTGATGTGGGTATGAAACTTTCCTGGTACGATTCTTCTAAGATCACATCTGAAAGGATCGAAAAGTTTCTTCTACCAACGAAGGTAAAGAACTGGGATCTGGCATTGTGGGAGTTTATGAAGGCGAATCTTGATCAAACGGACATCGAGAGAAAACTCGGTTCAATAAACCTTCCCACACTTTTGATATGGGGTAAGAACGACAGGATCGTTTCACCGGAAGACGCTCAGAAGTTGCTGGAAGTACTGCCTGATGCCACACTTGTTGTTGTAGACAAGTGCGGACATGTACCTCAAGAAGAAACTCCGCAGGGGTTTATCAGAGCGGTCGAAAATTGGATAAAAACACTCGGTATGGATTTTTAATATGTATCACTGACTGAGCATGGGGGTGGCAATCGCTGGATAAAATCGTACGGTTGCTCAACACATACGGGGTGTTCGCAAAGCCAGTATTAAATTATGTTTTGAGCACTCGAAAGAGAAGTCTGCTCGAAACGTATTTAAGGACCGTTTCATTGTTCTGGAAGGGACGCAAAGAGAAGGCTTTGGAAGCGGCTCTTCGAGGTTTGAGGAAGAGCAGAGAGGGGTCGTACTACAAATACCTCTTTCTTTCACAAGCTCTGGCTGTTTCTAACGCTTTGAATGATCTGGAGGCGGTAGAGAATTTCAGAAGCGAGCTATTGAAGAATTTTCACAAAATTTCACCTGCGATAAGACCCTACATCATGCCTAACGTAATAAACGTTTCGATTCTCAAAAACGCTTCGCGCCCAAGATACTGGAGTGAGATGTATGGTAAGGACCGTACAGCTCTGGTTTTCATGCTTCTTGCCATAGCACGTGAGGCGGTGAGAAACGGTGATCTATCGTCAGCAGTTACACTGTATAAGAACGTTTACAGGACAGCTTCTGCAATTCCTCATCCGAGCGCCCTGATCGCTTCACTTAATGATATGGCGTGGTACCTTCGAGAACGGCATGCTTTTCTGTCGAAAAAGATAATCGATTGCGCGCTCTTTCAAGCGGGGTTTTACAGGGAATCTATCCAGCCATATTTGCTCGATACCCTCTTTGAAGTTGAAAAGCTGTTGATGACAGACGATTTGATAAAAACCAGCCGCATAATACTTGCCTATAGACATGTTTTACATCCAAGATACTCGCATTTGGTTACATCAGCCCAGCGGCTTCTTCCTGAGGATGGTAAGGTTTATTCGAATTCGAAAGAACTTTCCGTATATCTTAAAAGTCTGGCGCCCACAACAACTGAATTTTCTCAAAAGACTGGGATAGCCAGAGACAATGCAGCCCGGATATTCAAGTTAAAAACCAGAATTGTTCGGAGCGAAACTCTGTCAAGAATTGTTGAGACCTTTTCTCTTCCTCTGAAGTTGAGTATGCCAGAGCCACTATTAAAAGAAAAAGCTCGAATTATCCTTCAGAAATGGTTTGAAAGATCTATAGAAGAACTATCTCGCTTGTCTTTCGAAGAAAGGCAGAGGGTATTTCTAACAACATACATTTCACAACTTGAAAGGGATTACCTCTCAAGGAAAGACAGTTTTCGGAGAGCTTTTAACTTGCTCGTCGACATAGCTTCTTTTCGTGATTTTATGAGCGAAAGGTTGGAAACAAAGTTCTTTGTTATAGACATGACCAAAGCTCATGCGTTGATTAAAGGGAGAAAGATAGCGGTTGAAAAAGCACTGGAAAACATTGGGAGAAAAAAGACACAACAGTTTGTAAAGATATATGCTCAATTAAAAGAGTCGAACAAAAGACTTCTGGATAGATTTTTGAGAAACATAGGACGTTACCGGGGAATCAGCTTTCCGGTCAGATTGAAGGGCCCAGAAGAGGTTAGAGAATTTTCTAACTTTCTGGAACTGCCCGTTCAGCTTGTTCTCGCCGCCTACTGGTGTGAAGACGACGGCAGAGTCCGAAGGACTTTGTCAGGTATTTTGAAACTTTTCCGTTGAATCGTGTATTTTCTCTAACTTAATTTGCAGCCGCGATTAAAAGCAAATATTTATCTCCGAACAAGTTGAAATGAAGTGTTATACCCCGAAAAATCAAAAACGTGGAAAATGCACAAAAATTACCCCCCTGTATTACTTTATGAAAGCACTTTATAGACACCGTCGGATTTGACAATCAAATAGGATAATGTAAACTCTTTAGTGGATAGAAAAATGAATGCTTTGGCACAAACGGAAAAACCATAAAAGGATGCAAGGTTTGAAACACAAAGATACAGAGAGAAATAAGATCGGCCCTGACCTCTCTAGTACACCCCCTCACGTTGAGGGGGATTTTTTGATCATCTTAATAAAGCACTTTCGGAGCGTGGAAGATTAATTCGTGAAGCGCTATGCCATAAAAGAAAAAATCAAGAACATGGACATGGAAAGAAAGACAGCTTTAAGAAAGGCGTTTGACAGAATGAGTGGAAGGACGCTTTCAAAATTTGTGGAAAGGTATGCAGAGCCCGATGAGAACGATAAGGTGTAATGCAACCCGAAAAATCGGATAGAAATTCATGCAACTTTTGTGAGTCTCACATACTCTTCATATGCCTCTCTTGGACTTTTGTAGCTTAGCACAGTGTGTGGATATTCGTTGTTGTAAAATCGCTTATACTCCTCTACCAGCAATAAGGGTTAACCTATACAGGTTGAGGCAGATAATGAGGTCGAAGTTCGAACTGAAGGAAGTGATATGAAGTTAACACAACGTTCAAAAAAGTGTGTTGCTTAATTTTTTAGGTAAGTCTCGTTGAAATTCCCCTTTCCACAATTTGAATTTGAATACTGCTATGCTGTATTCCTGCAAAGCTCGAAAATAACTCTCAATATTTGAAACCTTCTGGAGTAATAATCTCAGTTTCTCAGTTTTTGATGTAACATACCTTTCTTCTTCATCCAACAGCTTCTCTACTTTTTTAGATATCTCCATGGCGACTTTCGCTTCTGCTATCGTGTTCATCACTCTTAACATGTCAAAAGTGAACATTTGCATGGCTCTATCCAATTCCGATCTACCAGAGCTACTGGAAGAAACTAACGAAACACCTTTGTTGAAATCAAAGCTTAGAGATACCGTCCATTTGATACTTCCTTCCCTTTGCCAGGATCCTTTCCCTTCAGCACTTAGAGAAATGAATGGTCCGATATTATAAGAGAAATGTATTCCAGCTTCTACTGTGGGTTCGCTTTCGGTTATCGATAATGAGAGATACGGTATCATTCGAGGAAGCTTTTTTCTATAAAAGCTCGCCTTTTCTTCCAACTCGCTTTCCTCCATTCTGAATCGTGCTGCTTTCACTTCGGGTAGATTATGAATAACCTCCTCCGATATCTCACTTAGGACAACAGAAGAAGTTGAAGATTCACTTAACAGGCCTAAATCGTCTTTCAATATCACATCTGTTTCTTGCGGGATAGATAATCTGTTCTTGAAGTCCGTGCTAAGTAGTCTCTCTTCATGTCTGAGTTTCATAAGGATAAGGTTGAAGCGATCGAACGATATCTCAGCGGCGATACGCTGATGTTCTGGGATTTCATCATCTTTCTTTATCTCATCCAGGAGTGTCTCAGCCTCTGTGAAAAATTTCTCCGTTCTTTCGAGTATCTTCCTCACCGTTAATAGCCGGAGAAACAGGGAAGCGATATCTTCGCTTGTCTTCATTTTATAACTCAACAATTCAGCTTCTAATCGTTTACTCGTTACCTGAGGCAATCTTGTCATGAATACGGCTAAGAACTGGTTGATGTTGTACTCCACTCTTAACGAGTGGCATGTGAAGTCGGTATAGTAACTCAATGAGGGAAAGTAGAGAGAACTCCCGCTACCGGATCTCTTAAACGCTTTGATATCCTCCAATTTATACGAAATCATCGAAGAATTCTCTAAAGCTCTGTCTATAGCTTCAAAAATACCTATTTGTACCTTTTCACTTGCAAGAAGCGTGCTTCCAAAAAGCAATAACGATACAAACGTCAATAATACCAATCCTTTAAAAGCAACACCCAACTTTTTCCCTCCCACTTCTTGCTCATTCAACTTAGATCAGTGATGTTCATGTTCTTCTTTTATCTGTCTTATAGGATATATCGCTATTTTAAGCTTCTCATCTCCTTCAACAACCGTCAAAAATCCCTTGTATGCCAGTATCTTAAAGAAACGAGGGATTTCGCTAACAGGTTCCTCATGGAATATTTTTAATTTATTTGGAAGCATCACTAAGGCTATTTTGAGTTTGCTCTCGTTTTTTGAGTGATACGCAATGAATAAATTCCCAAAGATATCGACTGTGAAACCGAGAAGCTCACCGTAAGGGAAAACGTCTAATAATACCGTTAGCGAAGAATTTGCGGGATTTTGAGAACCAGAATGTGTGAATCCGAGAATTCGATTTGCAGTGGTTCTTACATATAATATGCGATTTCGGTAAAGTACTTCTTTCCATTTCGATACATCCGACATATCTGTTAAATCGTTTAATGTTAGCGTCCTCTCAAAAGTTACCGTTTTCGAAAGGTCTAAAACGATCTCCCCAGCAATGTTCATGAGGTAAACTTTTCCTTTATTTTTATCTACAAACCAAAACTGGTCCATTATTCCAGGTGCTAAAAGAATGTCGCTTCCAAAGTCTCTTTTTATTCGGGAAATCAGCTTCCTCTCCCTCGAAAATACAGCAAGTTCTTTGGTTTCTTTTGAATAACCAATGATTTTACCATCGAGTGATACCACAAATTCATCAAATTTATGTTGATATTCGACAGCGGGCAACCTCAGCAAAGTGGGTCTTTCTACTGAAGGTGCTCCTGTTACAAAGCTTTCATAAAGTAGATGGCTTGTTTTGGAATAAACGTATATTTTGTTATCGCCATCGATGGAAGCAGCAGACGGAAAGAAAGCCTCAAAACCTGTTTTTCGCGTAGGGTTAACATTAACATAACTGAGCTCGAATGGCTGAGATAGTTTCTTTGTTGACAAGCTTTTATCACTAGCACAACTTGTCATAAGAATTGCTATTAAGGATAAAATCAAGAGCCATTTAATTTTTTCGAACATAGAATCCTCTCCTCTTCTCCTAATTGGGTATACGCTATTCTCCCATCGTGTCCTTTACCTCATCGTGTCTCTTACCTCGTAGTGCAACGATTTTGGGACACAAGCGCTCCAATTAGCAGCGTCCACTATCTCCCAGAATTCGTACTTTACTGCGCTTCCACAATAATATTTTGCCCACCAACGTTCATATATATAAACTTTCGAGTATGGGGGGACAGAAACGCTTATGGTATATGTTCTTGTTATCTGTTGACCAGCTTCGTATCCTATCCTGGCTTCTATTACTTCATCAAGACCTACACAAGCTGATATCCTTACATAGCTTGTTGAAGAAAAACTCTGAGACAGTGTGGTCGTGTACGGGGAAACATTGTTAAGAGAACCGGCAAGCTCCCACTCCCCTTTCCAACTCTCCCAAGAATACAGGGTGGTTATTTCCCATCCCCAGAACTTGGCATACACACTGGAAGCGATGCCCAATATGACAAGCGTAGCAACCATTAACAGTATCGTTTTCCTCATTCTTCAACTCCTTCTTTCGAAGCTTATTTCCATTCAAAGAAACCAGTAATCAGATATAGTTGATCACTCCTTTCCTGCTGTATATAGTATAACTCAATCCATTTGATTGTCAAATCTGTCAATGTTCACAAGTGGCTGTTATAAGGCATTTCAGCATGGTGGTTTTTGTGGTGTGGCCATGTATTGGTTTTTTTGCCTTGTAACACCACACTTTAATGGGGAAAAATAGAATTCATGCGCAGTTCGGATTATGCGCTTTCCCCAACGTCTGTATCACACCAACTGGCAGAGATGGTTGGGTTATCTGTTGAATTGTTTTGGATACTACTACAATCATGTGATTATCAATTCCTGGAAGAAATTTCAGGGTGTTCTAAAACAATCTTACGAAGCCATGTCTGGAGTGTCATGATTTTGTAAACTTTCAACGCTTGAATTTTTTCGTGTATAACAAAAACATGAGGATATTGTCAAACTCATCAGTGGCCAGAAATGGCTTTTATAAGGCATTTAAGCATGGTGTTTTTATGGGATTTCATATATTGGCTTTTTTGCTTTGTAACACTACAACGTGATAAGGATGTGAAAACCTGCGTGCGGTTTGGAAAGCACGAGAAGACTATTAGAAACCTTGCATCCCTTCCCTTCTTGCTTTGGTTTGAAGTGCTTTGAAAGAAAGTACACCAAGACCTAAGTACAAGAACGATAAAGCCATCAGAACAATCAACTCTTTTTTCACGTCCAGCAGTGTGTTTGTATTCATAAGAAAATGACGTGAAAGATCGAGCCCCCACGTGAATGGAAACACGTAGGCAAAATACTCCAGCCCCTTTGGAAGGACGCTCACCGGGAAAAACATGCCGCCTATCAAAGGGGCAGCGTTTCCGAGCAAACTTACCAGCTCATCTCCTTCTTTAAAGCTCAACGTGACACCAAAAAACAGAAACACAAAGCCGAAAGAGGCGATTATGGAAAAGATGACAACTCCAACTGCGAGAATGAACCTGATCAAAGTGAAAGTTGTAACGTTCAGCAATATTGCCAGAATGATTATGGGTACAGACTCTATAGTAACTCTTACAAGGCCAAGAACAGACCACGAAAAGATGTATCCTAAGGCGCTAATGGGCATTATAAATATTTCTTCCAATTGTCCTATTCTCATATAGTACTTTAGCGTGAATACAGATCCCCAGAGAACCTCAACATAGTTCCAGTATGCCGCACCCAACAGCAGGTATCCAAAGATATTTTTTGTATTCGTTGCACCGTAAAAAAACTGCACAAGTCCTGATTTTGTACCAAGGTAATAAAGCAAGACCACTGGCAGAATTGTCAAAAGAGGCGTGAAAAACGCACCATACCAGTCTATCTTGTATTTTTTTGCACTCAAAAAGCCTGCTTTTGCAAGATGTAAACTGCTCACCACGTTTCCCATTCTCCTTTTCTTCGAATCTCATTTTCTGCCTTCCTGAGCAGCCATATTCCAAAAATCAAGTAAGCAAAACTCAGAGCTGTCAGTATCAGTAGTTGAGAAATAAAATTACTCCCATTCTCATTTTTCATTATGTTTCTTCCTATGGAGATGAGATAAGTGAGTGGTATAGCATATGAGATGAACCGAATATAATGGGGAAAATGTTCAACAGGGTTAACCATTCCCGAAAGAATGCCGAAAAAGAATTGAGTGGTGGAGTTTATGCTTCCAATTTTCTTTTTCCACAATGACAACGCTGCGAAGAATATAGAAAAGAAGGTTATGTACACACCGCTTATTATCAACAATAGAAAAAAGAGTAAGTGAATTTCAAGCTTTACTCCGGACAAGTTGAAAAAAATGAGTGTGAAAAACGTTATGTAAAGGTTCATAAGAAAGGTGTCGACAGATTTTGAGAGTAAAAAAGCCAGAAGGCTAACTGGAGAAAGGATCACGGAGATAAGAGCACCTTCTTCTCTCTCCTCCGTAAACCCGTCTCCCACTCCAAAAAAGTATTGGTTCAACCAGTACCAGAGCAAAGCTCCTATCATTACACTCTCTGCAAGTGAATTCACCTCAACGATTCTGGAAGAAAACACATAAGGTCCTATGATAAAAAAAGGAGTTAAGGCCATGTTTATCCATACAAATTTGTACTTAAGCCTTATCTTCATATCCTTCACGGCTAAATAGAATATCTTTTTCATCTACCTCACCA
The DNA here is from genome assembly GCA_003538775.1 of Thermotogae bacterium. Classification (GTDB taxonomy): domain Bacteria; phylum Thermotogota; class Thermotogae; order UBA12178; family UBA12178; genus UBA12178. The sequence goes on along the minus strand of DPRG01000131.1, from coordinate 10,071 downwards.
ACCTTGATGAGTTTCTCGAACACCTCGTATATTTCACGTCTTTTGCTACGAATGTCCTTATATTTCACTTCCATCTGTATCTGTCCGTTTCTAAGAAGAGCTACATCGGCACTTTCAGGAAGTATATGAAGCACGTGACTTATCATAACGACGGTTAATCCTTTCTCGTTCAATTCGCTCAAATATTCGACCATCTCGCGCGTTGACGATGGGTCCAGACCATTGAGTATCTCGTCGACGAACAATATTTTTGGATTGTGAATAAGTGCTTTGCAAACCATCAACTTTTTTCTCATGCCCGTCGAAAAGTCTTCAACAGGTTTGTCCTTGTATTCAAACAAACCGAACCTCTCGAGAAGTTCTTTCATTCGCTTTCTTCTTTCCTTCTTCGGTACGCCGTATATACCTCCAAAGATGTCGAGGTTTTCCCAGGCAGTGAGCTTCCAATATAAACTCCTTTCATTGGCGAGGACGACTCCTATTTTTGCAGATAGTTTCTTCCACTGCTTTTTCACATCAATGCCGAGAACATTCACTTCACCTTCATCAGGAAGCAAAAGGCCCACCATGATCTTCAACAAGGTGCTTTTCCCTGAACCATTCTCACCAATGATGACCTTGAAATCGCCTTCTTTCACGTAAAAATCAACTTTATCAAGAACTCGGAGTTTTCCGAATGATTTTTTGATATTGGTCACTTCCACCACTCTTCTCAAACTAATTTCACCCTCTCATGAAACTTGGAAAATAACTTCAAGAGCTTTGGATAGGTGTTTTGATGGAAAATTTTCCAGCAGTCTTTTTTTGTCTTCAGAACATAAGCGTTAAACCTACAGCCACCATTACATATAGGCAGATAGATGCAGTTCATGCATTCATCGTCAGTATAGTCACTTTCCATGAATTGAGAATAGAGCCTTAAAAAGTTTGTTGGGGAGTCCAGAAATTCACTATAGGAAGATATCCTAAACTTCTGCCTTCCCACTCCTGAAATGCAATTGTACAAGTCTCCATTAGGTGCAATAACTAAATCTGTTTCCTTACGGTAGGTACATGGCCAGATGTTGAGAAAATCCAATAAAGAAATTCCACGTTCCAAAGCTACCTTTATAGTGTTCACATAAATATTTGCATATTCTGCAAGCTCAGGTATATTCTCGACCGTATAAGCACATGAACCATTTGGATGGCTTAGCAATCCAATATTAAACAAAAATCTTTCTTTTATCACGTTTTCACCAAAAGCATCTACAAGCTCGTCTATCATCATGCCATACTTTTCCCCTGAATTCATCTTGTCCAGAACAGTATGGATGACTATTGTCAAATTTGTTTTATTCAATAATTTTTCTATGTTATTAATAATCATCTCCCAAGTTTCTTTGTATTTTTGCGAAGTCCTTCTCCTGTTATGGACATGTTTTGGCCCATCCAAAGTTATTTGGATGAACCTGAATTTGGAATTGCACAAAACTTCAAACATATGATCAGAAAAATTTACACCATTCGTTATTATATTGTACTGCTTGATTGGCACCTGCTTCTTTTCAGCGCTTCTAATTATTCTACTCAATTTCTCAGGATAAAGGGAAGGTTCCCCGCCAAAAAATGTCACAACAATAGCCCCTGCGTTAAATAAGTTCATCAAGGATAGCCATAAACTCACTCTATCTTGAGGAGAAAGCGAACTATTTCTTTCTTTATCATTGCGTAATTCAATACCCTGCTGCATACAATAAATGCAGTTTAAATTACAGTCCAGTGTTATAACATCTGTTATTGATAAGATAGAATGGTCATACTTGATTTTATTCGAAATATACTTGAACAATGCATATTCATCGATATAATTTTCTAACATAATACCCTCATTTACGAAATTTGATAAAAGAGAATTCTCATCAGCATCATTGAATGCAGCTTGCAATTTTCTCAGTTCTTTCACATTGGTTTCTACATAATTTCTTAACAATATATTATAGAAAAGAATTTGATTCCCGTCGTCCACTTTAATGAGAAAATCCGAGAATTTATATCTCGACATTTGAACCTCACCTCCCCATTTTCTCCCGGTGCTTATATAAAATCCTTCGGAGAAGGTGGCCGCCCTCTTTAAAGTTCTTACTTCAAGGAGTTATCACAGCACATCTTTGACTTCTATTAGTGCATCCTCCTAAAGGTATAGAACGGCTTACGATTCTTTTAAGTACATTCAACCTTCATCCCTCCTTTCGCTTGATCATCGAAGCCTCGCGAGACTTCCATTAAATCGTGAAACGCGGAAAATACCCGCTCTTACTTGAGAACGTCAAAACAAACCTTTTCCCAACTTCTTCACACCAACGCTGTGCTTATCGGTGGAGACGGCAAGCTATTTGTCGCATCGTTTGCTCCAGTTTCATCTGCAAAGATCAACGCACATGCAAAGATAAAAATGATCAAAATCGTTAAAACTTTTTTCATTTTCCCACCCCCCATGTGGATACTAACACAATCTATGTGGCTTTCAAGTCTGAAGGCAATTTCAGGGTGTTCTAAAACAATCTCGTGAAGCTACATCTGGAGCGTCATGTTTTTGTAAATTTACAGCGTTTGGGTTTTTCCGTGTATAACAGAAACTTGAGAAATATGGTTAAATTACCGGCGTTTGGAAATGATTTTTGTGAAACATTTAAGCATTGCGATCTTTGTGGAGTTTCGTATTTGGATTCTTCACATTGCAACGCTTTACCTTATTAAGAAATGGGAGAACTCGCGTGCAGTTGTGAGCTAAGCCTAAAGGCTTCACAAAACTGCCTGAAGGAAAGTATTGAAAGCTTTCATTTTTAAAGTTTGAGCTCAAATATTCACCTTCCTTTTTCCTATAGAACTTACTAGTTCGTCGTGTGTGGAAACAAGTACAATTTTATCAGCAAAGATCTCCTCGATCTTTTTCAATATTTCTTTCTTCCTATCCACATCCACACCTGTAAGAGGTTCGTCGAGCAAAATTACATCTGCAGGATCTACTAACACTCTTGCAAGCGCTATTCGCGATTTTTGTCCACCTGAAATATTCTTTCCTCCTGAGTCCAACTTCATTTCTAACCTGTCACAAAACTCCCCAAGCCCACACTTTTTGAGAATCTCCCGAATTCTTTCCTTTTGAAGTTCTCTTCCTAAACTAACATTTTCATATAAGGTCTCGGCGAATATATACGGATCTTGGGGTAAGTAACTAACGTTCTTGTAAGAGAAGGATTTCGGCTCATTTTCATCTAACCATATTCCCCCATCGATAGGAGTGTAAAAACCTTTGACAAGATCGAGGATGGTTGTTTTTCCACTTCCGCTTTTTCCCCAAAGAACAACAATATCTGGCTTTTTAACAACCAATGTGAAGTTATCAACTATTTTCTTGTTGCTATATCCAAAACACACGTTTTTGAGTACAAGTGTGTTTACGTTCTTGGTCTCGACACCTCGTACTGCGTCGATACTCAGGACTTCCCAAAGCTTTTTCTTCACTGCGAGGGCCCTTGAAATATCATCTGTCACATAAGCCAACTCCATGCTTGAGTGAAGGATCGTGGAAGAGTAAACAACGATCACCTGAAATGTTCCTGCTGTTATGGTCCCGCTTACAAGCTCGTAAAGCCCAAAAAGGGTAACACCGAAGAGAGTAATTACCTGTAGAAGTTCTGGGTAGACTTGTAGTCTCAAGTTTGTATTGTAGGCATTCGTCATACTCGATCCAAATTTCGTCAAATTGTTGTGGTAAAACCTGACAAAATCGTCGGCTTTCCCATATACGTGAAGATCTGTTCGAGCTCCAAGGAGGTTCGTGAATATTCCCGATAGTCTTCTCCGCAGATCGAGCGCTTTTTCGAAGCCTTTGGAATTCTTCTTAAACCAGTGGCGGTAGAACGGTATTATCACTGCGATGTACACCATCAACACCAAAGCGTAAATCCAATGAATCTCACCCAGTTTAATCATAGCAAGGGTCATGTACGTCAGTGAGAACAATGTGCTTACCAGCCGAGGCGAGAGAATCTTTAAAAATGTCTCTACATCCTTAAAAAGGATGTTCTTCACGTAGCCAACGCCTTTTCGCCATATGTAAGGTGGATTCCCAGTTATCAGTTTTTCAAGTACACTCCTTCTAAAATTTCTTTGCGCATTCAACTCCACATATTGGACGATCAACTGAGCAAATAAACCTGCAACAACAACGAGCACGTACATGCATGCCAGAGTCACAAAAAGGTTTGTATCAAACCGCTTCTCGAGAATTATTAAGTCTATTAAATCTTTCGTTTTCAAAGGTATCTTCACATTCACATAGTTCATCGCAATCCAGATGGCGCAGGTTGTCATAAACAGCACCACATTGGGTAACCCTATGTACCTCAATATCTTTAAGGTTTCCCTCATGCCTCTTCGGTCACCTCTACTCTCCGAAGCTCTATAACCCTATCAGCGATATCTCTCATGTCCTCATCATGACTTACGACAATAACGATCGAGTGCTTTTTCAACTCAGAGAGCGTTTCGAGCATTCTCTCCTTACTCCCCTTATCTGAACCCATAAATGGCTCATCGAAGATAAAGATTTCCGCTGGTTCAGCTATGGTTCTCGCAAAGAGTATTCGCCTCAACTGCCCACCAGAGACTCCGGTCTCGTCGGTTAGTTCTCTATCAATTTCCACATCTTCGATTCCTGCCTTTTCTATAGCTTCTCTGATCTTCTTTTTACTGAGATTTCGTAGAAAATCAACATTCAACTTCACGCTTCCCACAACATGTGAGCTGTCCTGGAATAAAACCCTGATTTTCTTAGTCAGGTCGTCTCGAGACATATCGAAAATACACTCGCCATCCAATAACACTTCCCCTTTGGATGGTTTCAACAGCCCGCTCAATATCTTCACAAGCGTGGTTTTTCCCACGCCGCTTTCTCCTTTTATCCAAACTATTTCTCCTTTCAGGGCAAGAAGGCTCACATTTTCAAACACTTGCTTTTTGGCGTAGGAAAAGCCCACGTTTTTCACTTCCAGAGTTTTGAAGCTGGAAACAGTTGTCGCTTCTTTTCCACCAAGTTCTATATTTTCCATCTCTCTTTCAAAACCTTTTATCTTTTCTTCGCTCACTTTTATCTGTTTCTTGAGCTCTGCAAGCCACGGTAAAGCCTCTACGGGATCTGCAATGTGTTCTGTGTATTGGAGTACGAAAAAGTACATTCCTAAACTCAGCACACCTGAAAGCATATCTTGTAATAAAAACCATAGCAGGGCAACCATGTACAACACTCTTGCAAGTTCGCTTAACGAAGATAGTGAAATCACACTTCCAGAATACTTGATCCGTTCCTTCAGGTACCTGTCCTCGTATTTCTTTTTCACGTTGTAAAAGCTATGGAACGAACCCACCCCAGCTATGTCCTTGCTTCCAGAAAGAAAGTCTATGTAATGATCCTCTAATTCCTTTCTTCTTTCGTTTATTCGCTTGTAGGAGATTTTTCTGTTGATCCACGAGAGGATCCAAAGTACGCTTATGAAAACGATGGAAATCGATGAATATTTCGCACCTACAGCGATATGAAGTACTCCCAAAGCTATAAAGGATCGTAAAACACGTGCATAAAGCATCGCCATCCATATTTCGTGCTTTGTTGCAGATGTTCGGGTATCATCCAACACCAGCGAAAGAAGGGTACCACTGTTGAATCTCTTCAAAAAATCGCGGAGCACACTTCTCAACACACTCTTCACTTTATTAACGTAAATCATGGGCCAGATGTTTCTATTCATGGTGCCAAGAAGCAGTAGGATAAACAAAAGAAAAATAGTGAGACCGTAATATAGGAAAGTATACATGAAACTTTCACGAAAGAGCGAACGGACAGCCGTGTCGACCGCTATTTTGAACACGACCGGGGGTCCCAAACTAAAAGTCAACCTTGCCATTATTTCAAGTACAAAAAGAAGGCGGTTTTTGGCTTCAGGACACACTTGCATATCACCTGCTTAGATTAACAATTTGATGTTCTCGCGCAAATACCTCTTGAACGCCGGACAGGAGGGAATATTTCTTCTTATTTTTCTCGAATATGCACATCCTCCAAAGCATATTGGCAATAGTGAACACCTTCTGCATTCTTGTATGTTGAAGAATTCATATTCTTCAGAAAATAACTTTGAATGAATGTTTTTGTTAGTTATCACAATACTTCCATCATCGCTCATATAACCATAAAAGTTTTCATCTTTCGGATCCACACCAGTGCAAATGGTGAGAAAGCCATCAGGAGATATGGTATAGGTATTTTTTAAACCTACACTACATGAGAATAGTGGATTTATCAAAAAATCAATAATTTCGTATCCTGCATCTTTGGCAGCTTGTAGGCACTTACAAGCAGTCCTTTCATTATTCAGATTGTAATTAGAGGGATTCTCTGGATTATCAAATATTCCAACACAAGAGATTTTGCACGATAAGTTAAGCGGCTTGTATAGGTTCAATATATCGTTATTTGAAAATGTTCGATCCACGTTAACTCTGTAAATGAGGTACACATTTCTCAACGACAGCTTATCTAAAGACTCAAGATTCTTCATGATGATTTCGTAGGAAGGCGCACCGTTTGAGAATGGTCTATAGCGGTTATGTCTACGCTTTCCTCCATCTATAGTAAGTTGAATGGCTAACTTGTCACAGTTGTCGGATACATATTTCACAAATGTGGAATCTAAGAGGGAGCCATTGGTTACTATAAGTACTCTTATTTTGACATTTTTTAACGTGCGGATGTTCTCTAAAATTACCCTTATTACTGGTTTATTCAGTAAAGGTTCACCGCCAAAGAATGTAAGATAAACCCCTTCCAACTCGTTCGCTTTTTCAGCTTCTTTTTTTATCAATTGAATTATCTTTGTTACTACATGTTGGGACATATACTTTTTGTTGCGATTTTGATAACAGTAGATGCAAGAAAAGTTACAATCAGTCGTCGTAAAGATCTTGAAAACCAGCCACCTATTTATAAAATCAAGGTATGCTGTGTAAGCGATTTTATATTCCTCTTCTAAGTCATCAACGACCATCTTGTTTTCCTGCATTATTTGTAAAATATCGCGTTTTATAGAATCTTTCACATTTACTCTATCCTCGCTTTCAACGTCCATTAGAAGTTCACGAAGCGCAGATTCAAGCCTTGCATCAATTTTTACAACAGAACCCCAAAGGGTGCTAAGCAAAACAATCTCACTTCCAATTCTTTCATGTATTAAATACCTGGAAATTCTCATTGACTGATTCCTCCCTGAGGAATTATCGTTTCACCCCTAGGTCCCTCAAAGGGGGCCCAGGGGTAAGAAAAAGCCTCAAGAGTTAGAGAACGCAGTTGCAGTTCCCGTTGCATGTACCATTTCCTGCTGGGGCAATGGGTACCGACTTCGGTTTTCTCACAACTTTTACCCCTTGCATACTATCCACCTCCTCACATTTTCTACCCACTCGGCACCGGGTGGATGCCACCTCAAACGAAGATACCTTAACATCAAATGCCTCACCGTGCTTTTCTTGTTAACCAGTTTGCGGTTCGAAAAAAGGCTTCTACATCTGGCAATAATTCGGCGCATTCAAGCGTTGCACTTGCTTTCTTTTGCATCGGTTTTTTAACTTCCCAGTATTCGTGTCACATCGACTGGTGGAGACGGTGGGCTATTTGTTGCATCATTTGCTCCAGTTTCATCTGCGAAGATCAACGCACATGCAAAGATAAAAATGATCAAAATCGTTAAAACTTTTTTCATTTTCCCACCCCCCATGTGGATACTAACACAATCTATGTGGCTTTCAAGTCTGAAGGCAATTTCAGGGTGTTCTAAAACAATCTTACGAAGCCATGTCTGGAGTGTCATGTTTCTGTAAACTTTCAACGTTTGAATTTTTTCGTGTATAACAGAAACATGGAGGTGATGGGGTGGGGAAAATACCGGATATTCTTTTGCCGATTCTCACGTATGGTTCTTTTTCTCTACCTTTCGTCAACTACCTTCTTGAGGATGACTTTCCTGAAAGCTGGAAAGCTTTCGCACGGGTGTTCAAATACATATGGACAGGAGAGTACGAGGCTGCTCTTCAAGCGATAGAAAAAGCTCTGAACGTTTGTGACTCCACAACAGCAAGAGATATTTTAATGACGGAGAAATTGGGTATCCTCAGAAATCTGGGAAAGCCTGATGCAAAGCTATACGAATATTTGAAGAAGAGACTCAACCTGATGTCAAAAGTAGCTCGTAATATTGCATTGCCTGTGTTGATAAACGCCGAAGCGTTTGGTATATCACCTCCACGGTTTGTGAGAATATGGGGGAAAGAACACCAAGTTGACCATCCAAACTTTGCGTTTTTGCATCTTGCACGGGCAAGAAAACTTGCGGAGCAGGATGAGATTTCCAAGGCAGTGTTTCACTACATTCAGGCGTACAGATACTCAAGAGCTGTGCCTCATCCATCCGGTATGATCAGTGCTTTAAATGGAATGGCATGGAGAGTAAGAAAGTTTCGTCCCGCCTGGGCTTTCTCCATTTCACAAAAAGCAGTATTCTGGCTCGGATATTATCGTGAAGAACCTGGTAATCTTTTCGGTGCTTTTGATACCTTATTTACGATTGAGAAGTGCCTTGGCCTTACTTCCATTGCATTTACAGCAAAGATAATCGCATCGATTACTGTGCCGGAAGCCTATATGAAACTTTTAGAAGAGGTCAAAACGTTAGTGCCCCGCTATGACGTATCACTGTACCCAAACACGAAAGAATTGAGGACTTTCGTTAAAAGCACGGTGGGAGCGTATAGAAAGGAGGAGGTATCAGCAGGTAGGCTTTCCGAAATTATAAACGGAAAAACGCGAAGCATCAGAGGAGATACGTTGAGAAAACTGATAAAATCTCATGCGAACGTTGTGGTTCCTTTCCCCGTGTACAACGAATGGGTGAAACTGGAGATAGAATCGCAATTCAAGGAAGCGATAAGAGACATAAGCCATTTGTCGCCTTTGAAAAGAAGGAAGTTGTTTATATCGACGTACATGGCACAGACCAACAGAAAGAAGCTCTACATTGCAAGAAAGGATAAATTCAAAGAAGCATACAAACTGCTCGATCATCCTGAAGAATTTGAGGAGTTCATGGGTAAAAGGTACGAAACCATGGAGTTTGTGATAGAAATGGTTAAGGCACATCCATATATTGAAGGAAGAAAGACAGCTTTAAGAAAGGCATTAGACAAAATCAGTGAAAGGACGCTTTCAAAATTTGTGGAAAGGTATGCAGAGCTCGATGAGAACGACAAGGAATTGATCGATAGATTCTTGAGGAACTACGGTAGGTATGAAGGTATAAGATTCGGTGTAAGTACAGGCGGACCAGAAGAAGCGAGAGGGTTTGCAAAAAGCTACAATCTAAAGATCCGGCCAGCGTTTTTGGCATACTGGTGTGAAAGCCAAAGAAAAAGGATAAGAAGGAAGTTTTTGACTTTCATACTTTAGAACACGAAGATTTTTATTTTCGCTTGGAAAACCTGAGTTACAGCATAACCCGGGGAAATGTCTGAATATTTCTAAAATATGTTATCTTCAAAAGGCAAACGGACTAACGTCACATTATGTTTTGATCCCATCTATTACTGCTTCTCTGTACCTTTGGAACTGTTCCCATAGCGTTTGTAAAAAGTGTTGATTCGAATCTTCAGGATAAGGAGGAGAAATTGCAACCTCCGTATCGTTGAGTAATCGCTTACCTAACTTTTCCTGGTGATTATAAGCTTGATGTTTAAAATCCCTTATGCACCGCTTATCTCCTCGCAAGCACTTACAAACGATCGCTTCCAGAAAGAAAGAGAGGTGTGTTCCAGCATGAAGTTTTCGCAGTTGCGCTCCGCTTATCTCTTCGCAAGCACTCACAAACGATCGCTTCCAGAAAGAAGTAAGAGGACAAAACGCACGTGATCACACGACTCGCTTTCTTCTTCTCTCGCATCAACAAAGAAGGAAGGAATAGATCACACATCTCGGTTTCTAAG
>DPRG01000030.1 GCA_003538775.1 Thermotogae bacterium | reverse complement strand
AATCACCAGGAAAGATACGTTCGGAATACAATCCGCAGATGTGCATGGTGCCAAGCGAATGAACGAAACGCGTATGTGTCGCCCCTGGATACACGAACTCAGCACCGGCAAGCTGTGACAGAAATCTCAAACGCTGAACAGGTTTCGTATCGGCGACAACCATTTCAAGGGGATATAAACGTATTTCACCGTGGACAGGATCTCTTGAAACCTTGTGATAGAGTTTATCCAATGCGATCACTCCCGTCTGAATACGAGTAAACCGGTAGGCACGGGTATCTCTTTTCCAGGTTCTTTGTTCACAACCTTTCCTTTTATAACAAGAGCAGAAGAACCCCCACCATCCAGAGCCATCGCATCTTTGAGATCGTAACGAAGCATCAATTCTACGAGTTTATCGTAATTGGGCCCTCTGATCTCCTCACCGGATATGGTGATGAAAAGAATCTTACCCGACTTTGTGATTCCAACAACCGTTCTTGGAGCATAAGAATCGGTAACATAAGATGAATACAACGCCTTTTCCTCCGCGTAGTCGGGAACAGGCGCACCGTTTTGAATCAGCAGCGGGCCACCTTCAACCGCAAAATCAAGTTCCCTTGTACTTCCAGCATCGCTTATCTCTATTATTCGGAACGGATCCCCTTCTTTTACTCCATCCAGTAGGTCGGCATATTTGTCACTCACCATGAATACATATCTGCCGGGTTCGGCGTGCTGAACATATCCTTCCGCTTCAATCCACGTACCGTTGCCTATGTAGTAACGGAAGCCTTCTCTGAGAGGTATGTCATTCGCATACTCGGATGTGAAAAGCAAAGCATCACCCTTGGCAGGAGTGTTGATCCCTTTCACATAAAAAAGAACATGGCCAAGTCTGACATTCATCTCATATCTCACGCGTCTGATGCTGTATTCACCATCCTTTGTCTTCATAAACACGGGCCTTATAGAAAACGGTAGATGAATAACTCGCCCATCCTTAACTATAAATCCTATGGGAAACATCGTTGCCGGATCGAAGTAGCCTCCGTTTAGTCCCGCAACCGCTCCCGTTCTCGCGACCATATTGCTGACTTTTTCACCTCCGCCCAGCTTTCCATTAGCCAGCTCCAGTTTGATTTCGAATCTTTCGGGGTCGATCTCGAGAACGTTCAGTGTCATGGTTGAACCATCAATATCCTCGCTCTTTCTGTACCAGAGCAGGCCTTCTGCAAGTCTTTCATACAGATCGTAACCCGGCGGTGGACCGAACGAAACACGGACGGAGTTCTTCAAAACAGCCGATCTCAATCTGTAAGCCTCTATTCCTCTCATGAATATACGTACCATTTTGTTCCCCGGATCGAAGTCAATCTTCAACGAATCAAAAGGACCAGATATATCCGCCATCCCTTCCATCGGGAAGATCTCCAGAACTGCTCCATCCCCTTCAGAAACGATGTTTAACATGGCCTCTGAAAGATCTCTGTCAAATAAAACGAGTATCCCATCTTCGTTTCTGTCAAAGCCGACCATCTTCGGAAACGACCTGCCAAGGAAAACAGATTCGTTCCTTGTGTAACTCCTCAATCCCAGAAACTCCTGAATAAAACCAAGTTCAACCATCAACGAAGTTTTGGTTCCCGCGTCGGAAAGATAGCAGGCGCCCGGGTAATCCTTTAAGAAGTTCAGGGTCACATTGCCTGTTGTCCCGTCGAGAAAGGCTATATCTTTTCTCGCATTGACAAGATACCCCGCATCCCCCGACGTCGTCATCGTAAAGGCTTTCGCAAAAGAAAGCAGCATTTCAACAGGGATGAAGACCTTAGAATCCCGCACCTCGTAATTCCCTTCCAGAGTACTTTCTTCCAGAAAGACCACAAGACTCCCAGCGTAGGTGACAGAAGAAAGGGTAAATACCACAATGATTGAAATCAGAAAACAAAAACCGCGGAGCTTCATTCGACCACCTCGCGTACAATGGGTACTTCTTCGGGTTTGTTTTCATCGATCACGTATGCATTCTTTATAAGGGCTACAGCCCTTTTCCTATCACTTTTTGAAGAGACATAAATCCGCGCAAGAGATTCACCAAGGCGGACTCTGTCACCACGCTTTTTCAGTACCTCAACACCAACCGAATAATCTATTTGATCATCCTTAGTAGCCCTTCCACCACCAAGAAGCATTGAAGCAAGACCAATCTTTTCTGCGTCTATCTTCACAACGAAACCCTCGTCCTCCGCAAAAACCTCCTCAATATCTTTCGATATGGGAAGAACATGTTCTGGATCGTCCACTATCCGAGCATCACCACCCTGTGCTGCCACCATTTCACGAAACTTCTCCAGCGCGCTACCATCATAAAGTCTCTCCTTCACAAGATTTTTCGCGGTCTCAGGCGATTCAAAGACACTACCCGCAACGAGCATCCATGCTGCCAGATCTACGCAAAGCGTTTCGAAGTCTTTCGGTCCATCTCCAGCAAGTGTACGCACAGCTTCGAGGACTTCAAGGCTGTTTCCAACCATCGTTCCAAGAGGCTGATCCATATCCGTCAAGAGAGCTATCGTTCTCCTGCCATGCTGTTTACCTATAGATACAAGAAGCCGAGCGAGCTCTCTTGCTTTTTCAATATCCTTCATAAACGCCCCGCTGCCAACCTTCACATCCAGCACTATAGCATCGCTTCCAACAGAGAGCTTCTTACTCATTATACTGCTTGCAATCAACGACACTTCTTCCACCGTGGCCGTACTGTCCCTTAAAGCATAGATCTTTTTGTCCGCAGGAGCTATACGCCCAGTCTGTCCAGCAATTGCTATTCCAATTTGTTTTACCTGTTGAATAAACTCTTCACGTGAAAGAGAGGTTCTAAAACCAGGAATCGATTCGAGTTTATCGATGGTGCCACCAGTGTGCCCCAGTGCCCTACCGGAAAGTTTCGCAAACGGAAGACCACATGCCGCCACAAGCGGTCCAACAACAAGTGTTGTTTTATCTCCCACGCCTCCGGTAGAATGCTTGTCCACCTTTGGACCGGGAATCTCGGAAAGATCAAGATAATCACCGGATTCCGCCATAACTTCCGTCAAAAAGTACGTCTCTCTTTCACTCATGTGCCTGAAGTAAACGGCCATAAGGAAGGCCGCCATCTGATAATCAGGTACCCTACCCTCAACATACCCTTCAATAAGTTCCTTTATCTCCTCTCTCGTCAACTCCTCACCATCACGCTTCTTCTGAATCAGTTCCACTACTCTCATATTCAGCACCTCCAGCAGGTGGAAAGATTATCCTGAACAATGTCCCCACGCCTACCTCACTTTGAACCTCAATCCTTGCTCCATGTTTTTCTGCTATCTCCTTCGTTATAGCCAGCCCAAGCCCAGCACCACCAAAACTCCTCGAACGATGTTTATCCACCCTGTAAAATCTCCTGAAAAGCTTGTTTACGGAAGACTCAGGAATACCAATCCCAGTGTCTTCTATCTCCAGCACCGCGCCACCATGGTCGCCACGATAGAGCCTCACACTGACGGTCTTTTCACCATCTTCCTTAACAGACGTGTACTTCACTGCATTGTCCACAAGGTTGAGCACCATCTGTACCACCCTATCGTAATCCCCTACGATTTCCACATCTTCCTCCAGATCCCTTTCAAGCTTTACCCCAAGATTATTTGCAATGGGGCGAACTATGTGAAGAACATGTTCGACAGCTTCAATTAGCGGGAAACGCTCCATATTGAGCTTCACTTTTCCCGACTCCAGTCTTTGAAGATCGAGCAGGTCGTTGATCAGACGACTCATCCTTGCGGATTCTTCCTCTATTGTCTTGAGAAATCTGATAGCAGCCTCCCTGTCATCCAGTCCACCATCAAGAAGGGTTTCAGCATAACCGTGGATAGAGGTCAAAGGTGTTCGAAGTTCGTGGGTAACATCAGCCACAAACTCTTTCAGCATGCGCTCGGCTTCTTTTTCCCCGCTCACATCATGAAGCACAATAACAGCCTGACGCTCGCCATTCGATAGAACAATGGGCGTTACAAAGAATTGTAAATACTTGTGCTTCCTGTAAAGCGTGAATTCTCCTTGAACCGTTTCCTGAGTTTCAAAAACCCTTTTAACCGCATCGAGCATTGGAAAAGATTCCTGAACCTCTTCAAGTCTTTCAGCAGAATCCGATATATCGAGAAGCTCCTGTGCCCGCTCATTTGCAAACAGTATATTCCCATTTCCATCAACTGTGATTATTCCATCCACCAGATGGTTTATTATCGCCAGATCATTTTGTCTCTTGGTCCGCTCTATCTCAAGGTTTCTTGAGAGCTCATCAAGACGTCTGGAGATTGCCTCAACGTGATACCATAAGGAGACATCCTTTTCAACTCCGCTCAATTCAGCAAGTCTCTCTTTCAATTTCTCAGTTCTACCAGCACAAAGGCGGTGGTCAACCACCCAGGCAACCACCGCCACAAAAAACAATATAGTTAGCACCAAAAGCAACTATTGGCACCTCTCATTCCTTTCCGGGATCCTTGAATTTATAACCTTTTCCACGAACAGTCAGGATGTATTTGGGATTGGATGGATCTTCTTCGATCTTTGTTCTCAACCTTCTTATGTGTACATCAACAGTCCTCGTATCACCGTAGTAATCGAATCCCCAAAGCCTATCAAGCAGCACTTCTCTTGTGAAAACCTTTCCCTCATTTTCTGCCAGAAATCTCAGAAGGTCGAATTCCAAAGGCGTGAGATTCACGGGTTTTCCTCTAACTTTCACCTCGTAGCGTTCAACGTCGATTTCAAGATCCTTGGCAACGATTTTCTTCGGCTTTTCATCCGGGATCTTTAAACCCCCTTCCGCCCTTCTAAAAACAGCCTTTATACGGGCGGAGAGTTCCCGTATGCTGAAAGGTTTGGTGATGTAATCGTCTCCACCGATCTCAAGACCCAGAACCTTATCGAATTCTTCTGACTTGGCACTGAGAAAAATCACCGGAACCGTTCTGTAGTCTTCCATAGATCTCAGGGTCCTCACAAGTTCAAAACCGTCCATGCCCGGCAACATGATATCCACGATGAACATGTCCACTGGCTCATTACGGGCTATCTTCAGTGCCTCGTCAGCATCGTACGCTTTCAAGATCTCGTATCCTTCCTTCGTCAAATTGTAAGATATGAGTTCAACTATCGAGGGCTCATCATCAACTACCAGTATCTTCTTTCGCATCATTCGTATGCCTCCCTTCAAAAATAGTTGTTTATGATTATACTGCTCTCCCTTTTTCACTTAAAATGGAAAAAAGTTCTCCTCTATTCGATCGAGCAATTCGATACTGTAGCACGCTATCTTTGATACTTTCAAATTCCGCAACGATCTTTTCTTTGCGTAACTCCTTTCTGAGAAACCTCTCACGCCGTTTCAATTCTTTCTGATCCAGCATCTCAAGAGTTTCAAAAGGTGTCCCTGGCTTGGGAATAAGTGGATTCAAGCTCACTCTAACCTCTTTGAAGAAGCGCTTTGCTTCTCGGGACACTCTGACAATCTCGACCAGATCACTTTCCTCTTCCACAGGAGTTCCATAAATGAAATACATCTTCACCTTCTTCAAACCGTATTTTGACCCCAGCTTCATGGCATTCGATATGTGCATCTCGTTGATGCCCTTACCAAGAAAATTCCTTATCTTCTGGCTTCCTCCTTCAGGCGCTATGGTAAAACTCTCCTGATGCTTTGCCAGAGCCTGTATTACCACTTCCGATAGACCATCGACTCTCATCGATGAAAAAGACACATCGAAATCTTTTTCAATTAAATAGGCGGCAATATCCTCAACACGAGGATGATCCACCACCGTTGGTCCAACAAGTCCTACCTTTCTGGTGTATTTCTGCGATCTGCTCAGCTCCTCCAGAATCCACTCGAGATCCGCGTATCTCGCCGGCTTCATTTTGTGTCCAACCATACAAAAACGACAGGCTCGCCGACAACCTCTCTCCACTTCCAGAAGAAATCTCTTTCCAAACGCTCCCTTCTTGCTGAGAAAAACCGATTTCGCGAATCCCTTGGTGTCCTTCGAGACCGCCACACTTTTATCTTGGACTGAATCTTCCACCATCACATTCGGTAATCCGCCAAGAGCTTCCATCAACGCTCTTCTACCGCTCCCGTAATAATAGGAGATCGTCTGCACCAGTTCAACCGCATTAGGTTCTATCTCACCAAGGTATACCACGTCGAAAATGTCCAGCAGAGCTTGTGGCATGAAGTAGGTAAGGGCTCCTCCTGCGACCATCACCGGATGTTTACCCGACCTGTCCCTGGACAGCGCCGGTATCTTTGAAGCGTTGAAAATCCTCATGACATTAAAAAGATCGAGCTCATAGTGTACCGAAAAAAGACAGAGTTTGAAAGTATCTATATACTGAGCTCCATCAAGGGGCCACAAAAGGGAATTGCCAGGCTCATAAACGAACCTGTAAACATCGAATCCGGAAGTAGAAAAGATTTCAAAGACCCGATTAAAACCAAGATTAGCTACTGCTAAAGAATAAGCATTGGGATAAATCAGCGCTATTTTCCTTTTTAAACGTTTCCCTTTCCAATCCAGTAACTTGATCTCCGAAAGATCGTTAGAAACATCAAAGCTCCGCAGTTTTTTCATTCGCCTTTCTTCTCAGATAGTTCATTGAAACCAGGACCCTGCGAAAACGAACAACACCCGCTTTTTCGATATGATCGTAAACCTCACATAGAAAATCTATATACCTGTCTGTCACTTTCTCCACATATAGCTTTCCATGAATCGTTGCACCGTACGGAACGGGAGAAAGATGTTCGACACTGGCCCAGGAAACCACTGTGGTGGTCCCCGCATCCATATACGGTTTTAAGAGATTGAAACTGGCACGAAAAACGATTTCCATCATTCCTGAAGTCGCAAGAAGATGGAGGGAGAAGACCTCTTCATCCGAACGCCATAGAAATTCTTCACTGTCGATCTTCCAGGAAAATGTGAAGTTCTTTCCCTCAAGTTCTTTCATTGCTGAGAGCTCCGCCATCGGCATTCACCCTTTCCAGCGCTTTACTCTTGGACACTTCAGCATCCTCGTCCTCTATCTTCAGTTCTCTTCTCAAAAGCTTTCTAAGTTCATCGCCTTCGATCACTTCTTTATCGAGTAGTATTTCAACTACTTCATCAAGTTCCTTTCGATGTGCATTGAGAATCTCTTTCGCACGGTTATAACACTGATCCACTATCTCTTGAACTTCTCTATCTATCCTTGCCGCAACCTCTTCGCTGTAGTTACGCATTCTCATCCAGTCCCTTCCCAGAAAGACCTCTTCTTCCTCTTTTCCCCAGGAAAGAGGGCCAAGCTCTTCCGCCATACCGAACTTACAAACCATCTGTCTTGCTATCTCCGTAGCCCTTTCTATGTCGTTGGCAGAACCTGTTGTTATCTCGCCTATCGCTATTTCTTCAGCGGCGCGACCGCCCAGCAATCCCGTTATCTTGTCGAGAAGCTCGGACTTGGTCGCCAGATATTTATCCTCCAGTGGTAGCTGCAATGTGTAGCCAAGCGCTCTGTAACCTCGAGGTATTATCGATATCCTGTGAACTGGATCAGCGTTAGGAAGCAACGTGGAAACTATCGCATGACCAACCTCGTGATAGGCGATCGTTCTTTTCTCCTTTGGGCTGATAACCCTTGACTTTCTCGCGGGGCCAGCGATGACAACATCTATCGCTTCTTCGAACTCTTCCATAGTTATTTTTTTCTTTCCACGTCGTGCCGCAAGAAGTGCCGCTTCGTTCACCAGATTTTCCAGATCAGCCCCTACAAATCCCGGAGTACGTCTCGCAAGCACTTCAACATCGACATCTTCAGCTACGGGTTTACCTCTCATGTGTATTTTGAGTATCTCCACACGCCCCCTGAGATCCGGCGGATCAACCACTATCTTTTTATCGAAGCGCCCGGGACGTAAAAGAGCCTTATCGAGTATATCGGGACGATTCGTTGCCGCCATAACTACTATTCCCTCATTGGGATCGAACCCATCCATCTCCACCAGAAGCTGGTTCAACGTCTGCTCTCTTTCGTCATGGCCGCCGCCAAGCCCGGCTCCTCTCTGCCTTCCCACGGCGTCCATCTCGTCTATAAAGATTATCGCTGGAGCATTGGCTTTGGCCTGGTTGAACAAGTCTCGTACACGTGCTGCTCCAACTCCCACGAATAGTTCAACGAAATCCGATCCACTTATATAGAAAAACGGAACGCCAGCCTCCCCCGCTACCGCTCTTGCCAGCAACGTCTTACCCGTTCCGGGAGGTCCAACGAGAAGAATTCCCTTCGGGATTCGCGCACCCATGGTATTGAAAGCCCGGGGATTCTTCAGAAATTCCACAACCATCTGGAGCTCCTCAACCGCTTCATCCACACCGGCAACATCCTTAAAAGTAACCCTTTTCTCCTGAGGTTTGAATTTGCGAGCCGGGCTTTTTGTAAACGTAAAGGCCTGCGAGTTTCTGCCGGAGAAAGCTCTCATCATGAACATCCAGATCAATACCAGAAAAACAAACGGAAGAATTGTTCCAAGAATATTTACCCACCACGATCTGCTCAGGTTGTTTTCGGCTATAACACGCACACCTTTATCCGCAAGCATCTTTACCATGTCAGTATCGTTGATCAACCATGGAGCGTTGAATTCATACACATCACCCGATGCAGATATGGCCTTCACAGCTCCATCATCTCTAACCCGAACCTCTACTATCTTCTGATCCGGTCTCTCAGGTGATTCCACCATCTTCAAAAAATCGGTAAAAGCTATATTTCTAGTGGTCTGTGGCGGAGACATTAGCGACCTCAAGGCCATGAAAAGCAATATTACCATCAACGCGTAAATTATGACCACACCAAGTTTAGGTTTCAAGCTTTCCACCTCTCAGTTCCATCACGTAATTAACTATTCCTCCTTCACGCTTCCTGTGTTTGAAAAACACCCCCGGTATCCAAACCACCTCACCAGTCTCATTAACTATACAGGGCCATATACTCCTGAAAAACTTGGGAACCCCCGCTTCTCTCAGAAGATCTCGCACTTCCTTCCTGTACCCTTTATATTCAATCTCTTTAATCTCCATAGCCTTCATTACCCTGAACCTGCATGCTTCAGCAGGGATTTCAACAAGAAAAGTGTCTTTATCTCGACGACCAGCAATGACATCAGCGCTACCTACCTCATCTGTTTGAAGTTCCCTGACGAGAAGTTCGAAAGATCCAAAAGAAAACACGCCAGGTCTATCGATCACAAAATCAGACCAATTCTGATAGTACCTTTTACTCGAGATATACATTCTATCTCCCGATCTTTCGAAAACGACCCCGCCTTCTGTTTCCACTATCCACGAATCCGACTTCTTCAAAGCTTCAACAACCGCTTCAATCCTTTCAAAGCCCGGCGCGTATCCAGTGGATGAAAATTCTACCGCCAACCTCCTCAACACCTCTTTTAAAACAAACTCGTGTAGTGCGCAGAGCTCAGCAACCGATACTTCTTCCCAGAATCCCAGAAATCCCGACTTCGCGTTGATCTTTATGAACTCATCAACCTCATGATCAAGGTAATCCGTTAGTTCCCGCATTAACCTGTGAAACCTTGCGAACGACTTATGTAAATTTGGATTGATATCCTTCAATTTTGTCACGATAATATGTCTGATTAAATTTCTGGGAATCTTTATGTCAAAATTCGTACTATCAATTCTGTACGGTATCCCTTTTATTGTAACATAATTTCGGAGTTCTGAAGCAGTGAAATAAAGCAGAGGCCTGATAAAAACACCATCCTTGGGCTTCATTGCAACCATTCCTCGAGGTCCCGTACCTTTTACAAGCCTATAAAGGATTGTCTCGATGAGATCATCAAGATTGTGGGCGAGCGAGATTACGTTCGCTCCCGTAAGCTGGCGAACTTCCTCGAAGAAAGCGTACCTCGCCTTTCTGCCAGCCTCTTCAAGAGAAAGTCCTTTCTCTTTCGCGTAGCTCTTCACATCCATTTCCTTTGTGAAGACCTCTATCCTATGCCTTCGAAGATAAGTCTCTACAAACCTCGCATCCTCTGAAGCCTCTTCTCTCATTCTGTGATTCAAATGAGCGCCTATAAGTCTCAAACGGTATTCCTCAGCAATCCGTAAGAACAGATCAAACATGGCCATAGAATCGGGCCCGCCACTTACAGCGAGCACCACGGTGTTTCCCTCATCGACAAGATGCTCTCTTTCAAGAAAAGCCACAAACCTCTGAAAAAGTCTTTCAGTCATGCCCAACATCTCCAAAAAAGAAAGCCCCTACGCCGGGGCCTGCTGGAGCCAGCGGAGGGACTCGAACCCTCAACCTACTCATTACGAATGAGCCGCTCTACCGATTGAGCTACGCTGGCTTTTCCGGATATATTTTATACCACGGATCTCAGAAAGTCAAATTGAAGGCAAGATACGGAAGAGCAAACCAGAACAATCCAGCGTCCACAAAAACACTTTCTCCACCAAAGGATATTCCAACTTCAAAGTAAGGAACAAAAAATATCACGGTCCCGTACTCGAAGAAAAAGCTTCCAAGGTAATTCCTTCTACTCGTACCCAAAGCGATATTGAATCCTCGAAACGACGAAATCCTGTTATTCTTGAATTCAGCGGTTCCGAATTTAATCAAAGGGACAAAGTACAAGCTCCTGTCGACAACGTAACCGTATTCGTCCTTTGTCTCTTCATAAGCTGGCAGAAGGTCTACAGCGATCATGGATTTTTCGCGAACACCCGTGTTCAACCTCTTGAGGGCTTCAGGCTGTACTTCAGCAACATCCTTTGGTTTTCTTTTAACTATCACACCATTTTCCACATCTATCAAGCGGACAATCTTCTCAATCACGTTTTCTGTCTCACCCATTGAAGCGATAGATTCCGAATGAGTAAAAACTATTTTTGCCGTTTTAACGTCTATAATCCTCACTCCGACCACATAACCGGCGGGAGTTTGATCGATCACGCCAACAACCACATAATCGGCGCCTGCGAGCTTACCCAGCTCCGCTACTCTGCTTACATTCTGTACCAATCCGGTTAATTCAAGTTTATGTTCCTGGAGGACTTTCTCTAAGCTCGAACGATCCACTATTTCAAACAACCCCGTATCGAATAGCGCCGACTCCAAAATATGCGTATACCCTGCCACCACTCGATCATTGAAGATCTCTGACTCAAAACCATACACCGCTACGACGATGGAAAAGCCAAAGGCGTTGATAAGAACCATCAAGATCATTAAACCTTTTAGTTTCACATTACCACTCCTCAGGTTTAAACGTCCAACCTTTCTTTTGGACGTAATAACTTTTCCACCAGTATCAGCAACCCGATGATAACTGCCAGGATTGGCAAAACGATGGTCAACAGTACCCGTACCATTATACGCCTTTGAAGTTCTGAAAGTGCAGTGTTGACCTCTTCATCTCTCGGATTGAGTTTTTGCGCGATGCCCAAATAGTATCGAGCGTAGGTGTCCTTCCGCTCGAGGTCGGTTTTAAGATAGGCAAGGCCCAACCGCTTAAAAGCCGTTACATTGTTCTTGTCCGCGCGAATGGCTTGTGAATAAAACTCTATGGCTCTTTCAAGATTTCCTCGTTCCTCTTCAACACTTCCCATCATATTATAAGCCTGCGATCTCCATTCGGCTTTTATAACTTTCAGATTCGTTTCCAGTAATGCGTTGTATGCCTTTTCCTTCTCTCCCATATGCCACCAGCTCTGAGCGAGCATAAAGCGCGATTCATCATCCATACGACCAAGTTCGGCCAACCTCAATGCGCTGTTGATAGCGCTTTCATGATCACCAAGCCTGTAGAAAATCTTCAACGATTCTCGCCAGAAAACAGGAGAGTCGGCAACTCTTTTCAGTGCCGCGTTATAAATATCATACAACCTTTCTGGATCTTTATAACGATCGCCGGAAAATACGTCCATTTCTACCAGATACGCATAAGCAACATCAGAACGATCGTCTATCACCTTTTCAGCGTATTTCAAGGTCTCCCTCATATAATCAGCAGATTCCGTTCTCCGCCATATTTCGTAGTTATAAAACATCATCTGAAGATTCGTCCACCAGCTCTGTGGAACGTTTTCTACCGCTTCGAGAAAATGTTCTTTAGAGAGTGGGTAGCCATCGTAAGCCCACTTTTCCATTCCCTTCAGTATCTGATAGACGGCATCGGGAAGAACTTCGAAAATTTCTTCCAGGACCTCACGCCCTTCTTCTCTAAATCTTGGATCGAATCTCTGATTATATAAAAAGAACATCCCGTAAACACATGCCGCAAGGGATTCAAAAGAAGATTCTGTGGGAAGATTTTCGGTGTTCAAAAAGAACCTCAGTTTGTCTTCAAATACCTTTAGATCAAAATCCTTCGAGGTTTCACCAAAAGAGCAAATGACAAGAACGATTATAAAGAAAGCGATGAAAAGCTTTACCAGTTCATGCCGATTCCTGAACATCAGTCACTCCCGCCATCAGTAGACCGATTCTTTCGAGTTCAGATTCGTCTGGATTGGCGTATCCCACTATCTTTCCGTCGTAGATCACAGCCACACGGTCGGATATGGTGAATATCTCATCCAGGTCTCCCGCCAGCAACAAAACTGCTGCACCTCTTTCCTTCTCTTCAAGCAAGCGTGTGTATACGTATTCCATAGCTCCCACATCGAGCCCTCTTGTGGGATGCTCGGCTATGATCAACTTTGGAGATCTGCTCAGTTCCCTCGCAAGAATCAGTTTCTGGATATTCCCGCCAGAAAGATACCGGCTTCTGATAGCAGGGGAGGGTGTTTTGATGTTGAACTCTTCTATCAGCCTTACCACCGTGAGGTCTATCCGTCTCCTATCGAGCTTCATTCTTCCAAGTTTCCCGGCACAACAGTCCTTCATCACAAGATTTTCAGCCACACTGAGATTCTGAGCTACTGCCACTTCCTTTCGATCCTGAGGTATATACGCTATACCCGCATTTATGCGCTTCGGTATGGGCCATGAAGTTATATCGTTTCCATCAAAAAGGATTTTCCCCTCTTCAACAGGTCGAAGACCGTAGATGGATTCTGCAAGTTCTTTCTGCCCGTTCCCTGCAACACCAGCAACCCCGAGGATTTCCCCAGCCCGAACCTCAAGGTCAAGAGACTTAACTGTGAGGTAACCTTTATCTCCCCTTACTTTCAACCCTTCAATCCTGAGAATCGGAGGTCCGATTTCTACCTTCTTCTTTTCAAACTGGAAAATAACCTCTCGTCCAACCATCATCGCCGCGAGTTCACGAGTTGATGTATCTTCTTTCTTAACCGTTCCAACGACTTTACCTCTTCTCAAAACAGTCACCCTATCGGCAATCTCCATAACTTCGTTCAGCTTGTGACTGATGAATATCACCGCTGCCCCTCGCTCTTTCATCTGTTCTATGGCTTTGAACAAGGAACGGGTTTCCTGTGGTGTGAGCACCGCTGTGGGTTCATCGAGTATGAGTACCTCTGCTCCGGAATACAGCAGCTTCAGTATTTCAAGCCTCTGCTTTTCACCGACGGTCATCTTCCAGACTTTTTCATCAGGATCTATTTCCAATCCATAGATTCGAGATAGCCTGAGGAGTTTCTCTCTAACTTCCTGTGCCTGGGGAATTATCCCCATCTCTTTCAATCCCAGCAAAACGTTTTCAACCGCGGAAAACGAAGGAACGAGTGTGAAATGTTGCTGAACCATACCTATTCCGAGCTCCAGAGCGTGCTTTGGCGAACGTATAGAAACAGGCTTTCCTTTGAAGATTATCTCTCCGCTATCCATCCTGTAAATTCCAAAGAGAATCTTCATTAGCGTGGTCTTACCTGCTCCATTCTCTCCCAGAAGGGCATGTACTTCTCCAGATTCGACAGAAAGATTTACGTTATCGTTCGCAAGCACTCCAGGGAATCGCTTTGTAATGTTTCTCAACTCCAGTAAAGCCAAGGTTCACACACCTCCAGCGAGATAATGCGAGATATTATTAAAAAAGCGCCGGCCTTACGGCCGACGCCCTGTTTAAAACCGGATCATTTAGGTATTGTACCTACAACGTTATCAACAAACCAGTCCATAGAAAGCAGCATCTCGTCACTGGCCACTTCTCCAGCCGGGATTCTCAACTTACCTTCCTGATCGTATATCGGGCCGGTGAAAGGATGGAATTTCTTCGCGATGATAGCCTGTTTCACGGCGTTCACAAGATTCTGAGTGCCTGCTGGAACGAGGTCTGTCATCGGGCCGAGGTCAACCACACCGGTATCCATTCCACCCCAGAAGTTCTCGGATTTCCAGGTACCGTTTAGTACTTCTCTGATAACCTTTTCGTAATAAACACCCCAGTTCCATACGGGCGCAGTCAGATAAGCCTTGGGCGCGAAAACACTCATATCGCTGTTATATCCAATGGAATATGCTCCGTATTCCTGTGCTGCCTGCTGCGGCGCAGGAGAATCCTGATGCTGGGTTATAACATCACAACCAGCGTTCAACAAACTTATGGCCGCTTCCTTCTCCGTTGCGGGGTCATACCATGTGTTACTCCAGACAACGTAAACCTTCGCTTCTGGATTCACGGCTTTCACACCAAGGGCAAATGCGTTGATTCCACGAATCACCTCAGGAATAGGATGCGCTGCGACATAACCTATTTTATTGCTTTTGGTCATAACACCTGCTATGAGCCCGGAAAGATAGCGAGGCTCATACATCCTTCCAAAGTAAGCGCTCATATTGGTGTATGTTTTGTAACCGGAACAGTGGAGGAATTTGGTCTTCGGGAATTGCTTCGCAACATTCAGCGTCGCGTCCATATAACCGAAACTCGTGGTGAAGATCACGTCGTAACCCTGAGCTGCCAGTGAACGAATCACCCTTTCTGATTCTGCACCCTCCGGTACGCTTTCGATGAACTTCGTCTCGATCTGATCGCCGAAAACTTCCTCGATATGACGTCTTCCCATATCGTGCGCATAGGTCCATCCCGCGTCTCCGACGGGTCCAACATAAACGAATGCCACTTTTAGTTTGGCACCAAAAACCACCGCTACCAGAAGCAGTGAAACCATCAATAGGATAAACCCTCTGTGTTTCATACTAAGACCTCCTCTTTAGAAGATTTTGTTGGGGTGTTTATATTATAATTCCGACACCTTAGAAATGTCAAACCAGAGGCGCTCCTCCTCACAATAAAGTCGTTCCTGCCCTTTCTGAGATCTGAAAAAAAGCCTTCCACCACAGGAGGGACAAAGATGAGGAGAAGGTTCGTTCCACCCCATCCATTCACACTCTGTGCAGCTCCAGTAATATCTTCCCTTCTTACTCCGTCTCTTTTCAACTGGTCCACCACACTTAGGGCAGGTCCCTCTTGCACGAACATTGCGGGTGTAATCACATTCAGGATAAGCTGAACAAGCCACGAATTCTCCATACTTTCCTCTTTTTACGATAAGATCCGAACCGCACTTGGGACATTTATCTCCCGTCTTCTCCTCGATTTTCTTCTTAACCATAACTACTCCATCTATTAAAACCGTCCCAACAGGATCCAGATTCTCCGTTTTCTCACATCGTTCGCATCGAAGATATGGTCCAAATCGTCCCACATGGACTTTCATATCACCACCACAGGCTTCACATTTAGCGTTGCTTTCGTAAACAGACTGTATTTCGCGAGCACCAAGCTTTTCTTCAATTCCTTCCAGAGAGGGACCGAATTCTCTGTAAAACTCTTCGAGTACTTCCAACCTGTTTTTTCTGCCCTCCTCTATTTCATCGAGTTCTTCCTCCATCTTCGCGGTGAATCCCACATCCATTATCTTTGGGAAATAGCGTTCAAGAAAATCCACAACGAGGAATCCCACCAAAGTTGGGACGAGTTCTTTTCCTCTCCGAACAACGTACTCTCTCTCCATCAGTGTGGATATGATCGTTGCATAAGTGGAAGGCCTGCCTATTCCATTTGTTTCAAGGGTTCTCACCAACGAAGCTTCAGTATATCTTGGCGGAGGTGTGGTTTCGGCATCCTCAGAAACGAGCTCGAAATCTTTTATCTCCTCTCCTTCCTTGAGAGAAAGATCGAGCATTTTTTCCTGGCTTGATCCAAACACCTTTTCAAATCCATCGAAAATCCTCTTTTTGGAACTTATTTCGAATCTGTATCTTCCATCGGGTGTTTCCAAACCAAAGGAAGTCTCCTCATAGACTGATGGCGCCATTTGCGAGGCCATGAACCGCTTCCAGACCATGGTGTACAACCTAAGATGATCTCCCTTCAGCAAATGCTTGGCAGATTCAGGATCGATCTCTATATATGTCGGTCTTATCGCTTCATGCGCATCCTGAACATTCACCTTGCCTCTGGAGCTTCTTTTTTTTGAACCACTTCCAGCATATTGTGTACCGAAATGGGATTCAATATACGCCTTCGCTGCATCTTTTGCGGTTTCAGACACGCGTGTTGAATCCGTTCGCATGTAAGTTATGAAGGCCATATTCCCTTCAGGCGTTTCAACACCCTCATAGAGCTGCTGTGCTACTTTCATTGTCTTAGAAGCGCTCCATCCTAGTAGATTATTAGCGTCCTGCTGCAACGTGCTCGTTATGTAGGGTTGTGGCGGTTGCCTCTTCGTCTGTTTTTTCTCAATTGAAACGACTTTCAAAACCGAAGATTTTATCTCATCGATTATCGAGCGATATTTTTTCTCATCACTCGTATCCTCTGGCTTTATCTTCCTGCCTTTTATCTTCACCAGAGGAACCTTCACTCCATTTACTATCACAAATATCTTGTGGTAATGAACAGGTTGGAAGGTGAAAATCTCCTTTTCTCTTTCACAAACAAGCTTCAACGCCACCGACTGTACGCGTCCAGCGCTCAATCCACGCTTCATGAGGCGCCAGAGGAGAGGACTTAAACCGTAACCAACTATCCTGTCAAGAATCCTCCTGGTAAGCTGAGCATCAACTTTACGAAAATCAAGCTGCTTGGGGTTTTTGACAGCTTCTTTTATAACTTTCTCGGTAATTTCGTTGAAAACGATTCTTATCGGCTTGGAAGTATCGAGTTTCAGTAGTTCTGCAAGATGCCAGGCTATCGACTCGCCTTCTCTATCATTATCCGGCGCCAGGAGAACCTCTCTTCCTTCCGATAATTTTTTGATCTCATTCACCACGTTCTTCTTACCCTTTATCAGGACAAACTTCGGCTTGAACTTCTTAGATATATCCACCCCGAATTCCGACTCCGGTAAATCCCTGACATGTCCTTTTGAAGAGACAACCTTATAACCATCGCCAAGATATTTCTGTATGGTCTTTGCTTTAGCGGGAGATTCCACTATCAGAAGCTTATTCATAACTGCTTCAACACCTCTTCTTTGAGTTTTTTGAAGGTCTCAAGGTCTCGACTTTCCAGATAGACCCTTATCACCGGTTCCGTCCCAGAAGGACGAGCGAGCAACCAGCTATCCGCATTTTCAAAGGCATAAAAATAACCATCAATACGATTCGAATCCATTACTTTTAACCCGGCAAACGAAGAACCTATGCCCGCAAATTTTTCCAGTATCCTGCTCTTCTCCTCTTCGCTCATCAACTCAAGATCTATTCTCTCCGTGTAAAACTCTCCGTACTTTCTTCTAAAATCTCTTCTGATTTCAGAAAGCGGCTTACCCTGAAGAGCCACCATTTCAAGAGCGATCAAGCACGCCAGAATGCCATCTTTTTCGGCTACATGATTCTGGATGGTCAGACCACCACTTTCCTCGCCAACCACCACATAGCCTTTTTCCGCAGCGAGTGGCCCAAGAAACTTGAATCCCACAGGTGTAACAGTGCAAACCTCTCCGTGCTCCGCGGCGACGATCTCAATCGCTTTACTAGTCGCTATACTACGACCAACGGGGCCTTTTAACCCTTTGAAAGTATACAGATGCTCCGCCACCAGAGCTATGAACTCATTTGGGGAAACAGCGTTACCTTCGTCATCAACTATCCCGAATCTGTCGGCATCTCCGTCTGTTGCAAGCCCGAGATAAGCTCCCGTGGCTCTAACTCTTTCGCCCAGTTCCCCAAGCCTGCGACCATCAGGTTCAGGCCTGTGGCCTCCAAAATAAGGATCTCTATAATCATGGAGTACCTTTACCTTTAGACCATGCCGTTTCAAGATCTCATCCAGATAACCTTTTGCCGTACCGTAAAGCAGATCGACAACCACGTTCAACTCTGCCTTCTTTATGGCCGTGAAATCCACGAGTTTTTCCAGATAGGAAAGATAAGCCTCCTTTGGTCTTGCAACGGTTAACCTACCACTTGAGTGAGCTTCTGAAAGACTTATGTATGTAATGTTTTCACCCTCAGCCTGGATCTTGTCTATCAACCTCTCTATCTCTTCAGTGACCTCAGGAAGTGCCGGACCACCGCTTTCAGGATTGAACTTGATACCACAGTACTCGGGTGGATTGTGAGAAGCCGTTATGTTGACTCCACCAGAAAGCCTTTGCGAAATAATGGCATGCGATATCACCGGCGTAGGAACTGGCTCTTCGCACAGGTGAACACGTACACCATTTGCAGTAAGGACACCCGATACGACTTCAGCGAACTTCTCAGTCATAAAGCGTGTATCGAATCCCACTATCACTTCAGGGGAATCATGACGCGAAAGAAGAAAAGTGGCTATAGCTTTAGATACCCTCCTAACATTCTCAAACGTGAATCCGTCAGCTATGATGTCACGCCAGCCACTTGTTCCAAACTTTATCTTCATTCCTCATCCCTCCCGAGATAAATCCTGCGGCCCAGATATCTATCGTAGTCGCTCCACACGGATTCTGACTGTGCGGAGCTCTCTATTCTCCTAAACTGCGCCAATTTAGAATCAAGATCATCTAACATGTGAAGGACCAGCGCCTCTTTCGTTTTTGGAATCACCGGAGAACCAAATTCCATTTCCCCATGATGAGACACCAGCATGTGTTCCAGTTTCATTGCGAGATCATCTGGAAAGTCCTTTATTTTGTTAATCTTTTCTCTCAGCATCTGTACTCCCATAACTACATGTCCTACCAGCTCGCCCGCATCAGTGTGGTTTATTCCGGCAGGTGAGATCTCATAAGACTCAATTTTCCCAATGTCGTGAAGTATCGCCGCAGTGATAAGAAGATCCCTGTCGAGATCATGATAGATCTCACATACCTTTGAAACCAGTCGAATAACAAAGACCGTGTGTTCGAGCAACCCGCCCACGTATGCATGATGAACCTTGATCCCAGCAGGAGCTTCAAGAAAAGACTCCTTTATTTTCGGATCGTGGAGGAATTCCTCTAAAAGTCTTTGAAGAAAGTGGTTTCTTACCTTAGATTTATACCTCAATACCTCTTCAAAAAGCTTCGTTGTATCGTACTCTGTACGCTCAAGGAATCTCGATGAATCGATTTCATCCAGGTTCATCATCTTTATAGCGTCTCTGTCGGCGTCGATAACTATCTGAAGTCTGTCATCATACACAACCACTCTGCCGGTTACTTCTATGACCCCTCCAACCCTGAGACGACTGTTGTTGTAAACGGCGTTGTGCCAGTCTATTGCGCGTATCTCACCGGTTTTATCAGCCAACGTTATGAGAAGGTAGGGTTTGTTGTCTTTCGTATACTGAAGACGCTTACTTGCCACTCTGAAAGGGAGTTTTATTTCATCGTTTGGTTTCAATTCCGCCACATGCTTGTCAGTTCTCGCAAGTCGCTTGATCTCTTCCGGGAAAGCATCGCCAAGCTTCACCGAAACACCTCCGAACCTTTCTCACTCGCACAGACATGCTCTGCAAGCAGATCAAAAAGCCATTCTCTATCTTCAATACTGGAAGGAATGGAGAGTTTTATATCGCCAACTCGAATCATACCTTTAGTTCTATCCAGCTCCTTTATGGATGAAAGAGGCAATTCTCTTCCTTCATAAAACAAGATCTTCTTTTCCAGATCGAGAACCACTGCGAAACGAAGATATCTCGAAAGCCTGAGTATCACGAGAAAATCCAAAACAAGAATAGCTATCACCGTCCACAAACGTACCGGTGCGTAAGAAAAGAGGATTTCGGAAAGAAAAATGAGCGCTACTATGAGCGCCCAGACCGTGATTCTGACGTATCTTCGATATCTGAATCGATGAACCATGCTTTCAGGCTACTCTCTTCACCTTTCCTGCTTTGAGACACTTGGAACAAACACGTATCGTTCTGACGCGACCGTCTATCTCCACTCTGACTCGCTGGAGGTTCGGTCTCCACCAGCGTTTTGACTTCTTGTTTGAATGGCTTACCCTGTTTCCTGAACTCGGACCCTTTCCACAAACAGCGCAGACCTTTGACATGACAAAGCTCCTCCTTTCTCTTATCTCCACACGCCCACGCATTATACTCTAAACGTGTTACAACCATCGAACAAAATTCAGAAAGCACCACCGCCACCAGTGCCCCCAAAGCCTCCTCCCCCTCCACCGAAACTGCTGCCACCAAACTCATCCGAGCCCTTCCCCGAACCTTCGTAAGCCTTGCTGTAGGCGTGGACAAAAAGTCCTCGGGGCCCATGATACCATCCTCTATCGTATACAACGACCGGTGGCAGTGACATGCTTTCCATCTCCTCTCTGGGTACCAGTTCTTTCATAGACCTGCTCACTGTATCGGCAAGTCCCAGAGCCGTGCCATAAACGAGGTAATTCTCCCAGACTTTTATAGAATCAGGCGGGTACGTGGAGAGAAGTGAAAAATCTCTGAGAAATCTTTCAAACGCCTTCCAGCGAAGATAATACTCTCTTCCTCTTTTACTCCACCTTGCAAAGATGTCCCGGGGAAGTATTACAGGTGCAAGTCCAAGCACGGCAAGAAAAGGTGTTACCACATAAGCCATCCTTGCCGCAGCCACCGAAAATTCGGAAAGATTCCCTGAGATCCATGCAAAGGCAAGGTAGATCGATATAAACAATCCAAGAACACCGGTGACCGTCGCCAGAATCGCTCCCGTAGTTACCATATACTTCAACCCTTTTGCTTTCGAACCAACAAGGGTCTTCCAGGCTGAATAACTGCTAACAAAACCTTTTGCCCTCTCTTTGTCATCGAAATCTGCTTTCAAAGACTCCCAGTAGGTAACAGCACCCGATTTTTCCCTTCCATCGAAAAACAATTTCAAAATGAGCCTATCCTCTGGTGTCTCGAATTTCGATGGATCAAGGATTTTCAAACCGATCACCTTGGACTTTTCTACGACAAATTCCAACGCTTTTTTTTGAACCAGCTTAAGGATTGCCGAGATCAATCCATCTCCATCTGGCTTCGAACAATAGCGTTTCACCACAGCGTTGACAAGCTCAGGTGGATCGTCACTCGGCAATTCCCTTTCGTATATGATATCCAGCCCTGTTTTAGGTTCCCTTCCAAAGGTCAGATATACGATGAGCAACGCCAGCGGCACTAAGAGCACGAGCACAAGATGAACTACAAAAACCCTTCTCGCTTTCTCCAGATACAGATTGCTCCGGGAAATAAGAGAAGAAAAGCTCTCATTTAAATATGCCATGTTGTTAAGCGCAACACTGGAAAAAGCATCAGGTGAGAGAAGAAGCCTCATCCCTACCTGCGTTTTTGAGGGTATCCCGGTTATACTCAGCAAAAGTGACGAACCCTGGTTCTCCGCCTTATATCTCAAGCCCGATGGATATATGCCAACAAAATTCACTGGCGAAGCAGGACGAACCTCCACTATCATCTCGTTCACAGGCAACTCCCATCCACCACGCCATATCGCTCGATTGAAAAACTGCACCGTATCTATTGCCCGATCGAGTGCATTGTAGAGTTTGTACTTTACCACAAGAACCAAAATATCCCCACCATTCGAAGGAGCCGTCGGAGTTTCGTTAACCCATGCACGAAAACTGATGGATTTACTACTTCGTCTCAACCATTCGACACGGAGAAGTGGTTTATTTTCGAGGTGAACCTGAACATCCGAAAGGGTTGGACGCCCAACAATGCTGTACTCGTAATACACTCCTCTGTACGGCCTTTTCATCAGGTATGTAATCCTTTCTTCGACGTCCACAGTGCCATCTTCGTTTATGTGATAGATCAGTCGAACTTCCGGAAGCCTGTAGATCAATCTGTGAGAAGGCCAGTACCATGTGAAGAAGAAATAGAGAAAAACTATCCCCGTTCCTAACAACACAAGAATAAGTATCCTTTTTCGCGTATTCACACCCCCTGAGATATGTTAACATATTTCACAGTCAAAACTTTAACCAAACAAAGGGTTGGAGAATATGATTGAACTCACAACGCTCTATAAAAAGCTTCTGGATATATACGGGCCTCAAAACTGGTGGCCTGCCGATACTCCCTTCGAAGTTCTTGTTGGTGCTATTCTCACTCAGAACACCGCATGGAGAAACGTGGAAAAAGCCATACAAAATCTGAAAAAACAGGGATTTCTTGAACCTGCGACTCTCGTTTCACTGCCATTGAAAGCGATAGAAGAAGCGATTAAGCCTTCCGGGTTCTACAAACTGAAAGCAAAAAGATTAATAGAGGCTTCAAAAGCCTTTATTAAACTCTGGCCAGGAAACCATTTAACTGTTTCAGAACTACGGAAAGAACTTCTGAAAGTCCATGGTATTGGTCCTGAAACTGCCGATTCTATAATCCTTTACGCCTTTGAAAAACCCACCTTCGTGATCGATGCCTATACACGACGGCTATTTGCACGCCTTGGCTATTTCGAAAGCGAGAACATACCTTATGATGTTGTTAAACGCTTTGTAGAATCGCGCATACCAAAAGATCTCAAGATCTATAAAGAATTCCACGCCCTTATTGTAGAACACGCGAAACGTTTTTGCCGAAAATCACCTATGTGCTATGATTGCCCGCTTCTCGAATGTCCAAAAAAAGACTTCACAACAGGCAATACAACTCTGGACCAGCCCTCCAAAGCATCTTCATAATTCGATAAGTCTTCAGCGCGTACCCACCAGCTCTCCATCTGGTCTTCTTCTCGTATTTTTCTAAAATCCAACCTCAAAAGATAGGCAATACCAAGGTGAACCCGCCCCACCTCTGTCGAGGTATCGTTTATGATCCCCAGATACCTTTCATCAAGTACATCAGCATCAACTTCTTCTTCGAATTCTCTATGCTTACCATTGAAAAAAGCCTCAACAGGATCATTTGAATCACTTTCATTTATATGGCCTCCAATTCCCAGTGAATATTTGCCATGAAGACGTTTTTCCCCCTGCCTTTTCGTTCTTCTCATCAAAAGCACCAGTCCATCACCGTTGATTGCGATCATGTATGGTATGATCTGACGCAGAGATTCATCTTGTTCAGCAAGAGCTCTTGGTACAAAATGTCCTTTCGTTTTAATCAACTCAATCACCCTATCAAACGGAACGACAACAAAACCCTGCGCCCCATCAAGGAGGGAAACGACATATACTGTTGGAACAACCAGTACGTGTTCATCCACGCCAGATCACCCTACCGTGCATTTGGACCATGCGCAGTTCATGCAGCTCATACAACCTTCCTGATTTACAAGGCTGTTCTTGCTCAAACAAACCGGGCAGTAAGTATTCCCTTCCGCGTCTACATAATAGCCATTCACCCACTTGAGATCGTTGGCTCTGACAAATTTTTCTATTTCCTCTTCCGTTTTTCTCGTACCATCTATATGAATTAGCTCCATTTCAGCCTCTTCCTGAGGTCCCCAAAGCTCGATGAAGTCGTCAACGGCTTTCTTTATTTCCTCAGCAATGCCTTTCGCATAATCTCCTCTCACTTTTCTGAGCTGCTCAAGTATTTCTTCAAGAGAAACTCCCGCCCGCAAAGCTATGGAGGATAATCTTCCTATTATCTCCGATGCTTCGCTCCCGTTGGAAACAAATATCTCAATCGCTTCACCGTTGTCGTCGAAACTAACCGTGATGTATGTTGTTCCGTCCTCTCGTTTGTACTTCCTCGTGACACTCCTGAGGCTCTCCTTTCTGGGCCTGGCACGCAGTTTGTGCTTTTCGTCAAGAACAAAGAACTGAACTTTGGGGGCGTCTTTTGTCTTCAACTTCTTAACAGACGTCAAAACCTGAGTTTCCAGACTTCCATCCCTGTAAACAGTCAATCCACGGACGTTCAACTTCATCGCTTCAAGATATATGTTAAGAACATCCTCAACTGTAGCCGAATTTGGCATGTTTATGGTTTTGCTGATATTGTTATCCACATACCTCTGGAAAGCATCCTGCATCAAGAGGTGATCCATAGGAGCTATGTCATGACTAACTACAAAAACTTTTCTAATGTCTTCCGGGATCTCTCTGATGTTCCTCAGACTACCCTCTTCGATAATTCTCTGCTTCATATCTTCGTCGAGAAGATCTCCAAGGCGGTTCATCAATATCTTGTTCACATACACAAGAGGTTCCCGTGTTCCATCAGATCTATTAACGTAACGCGTATAAGCAAGGAGGAAATTCGGCTCAAGTCCGCTGGAAGTATCCGCGATGTTTGATATAGACCCGGTGGGTGCAATGGTTAGCAATGCAACATTCCTTTTTTTGCCAAGAGTGCGTCTGAACAAATCCTTGAGGTCATCATCATAACGCGACAATCCCATAGCGAAAGGTACAAACTCAGAATCGTTCCATCTGCTCAAATGAAACAGTGGAAAGTTGCCCTTTTCCTCAGCAAGAAGCGCGGAACTCTCATACGCGTTCAAAGCGATGAACGCCATAAGATCGGCTGCAAACTGTCTCGCTTCAGGTGAATTGTAAGGTACATTCATCATATACAGAGTATCCGCAAAACCCATGATTCCAAGACCAAGTCTTCTCGACCCCCGAACGCTTTCGTCTATCTTCTTTAAAGGAA
Organism: Thermotogae bacterium; assembly: GCA_003538775.1. Taxonomy (GTDB): domain Bacteria; phylum Thermotogota; class Thermotogae; order UBA12178; family UBA12178; genus UBA12178. The sequence continues at coordinate 2,409 of DPRG01000030.1, read as the reverse complement.
AAACATTGACCTCTATAACATCGTCGAGAAAACGAACCGCTTTTTTAGCCGTCTCTGCCAGTGCCTCTTCATCCAGAGTACCATCCTCCCTCACAAACTTCATCACATCAATGGAACCGAGGTTACACGCCTCGTAATCCGAAAGCCCTATTTCCCCACAAGGGTTTGTGGAAACAATCTTTTTATTTGGATAAAGCGCGTAATACCTGTTCATCTCCCCAAGAAATGCCAATCCAGGGTCTCCACTCTTCCACGCACTCTCAGCGATCTTGTAGAAGAGATCCCTCACCCTTATCCGTCTCTTTATTTCGCTCCTTGGATGTGTGAGCTCAAGCTCACCACCGTTATGAAATAGCTCAAGGACCTTGTCTTTATCCCATATTCCAACGGATATATTGAAGTACTTAAGCACAGCATTTCCGTCATTATCTCGCTTTGCGATGATGAACTCCTCTATATCGGGATGTGTTATATCGAGGATACCCATGAGCGCTCCTCTGCGTTTGTATCCCTGTTCCACAACGTTTATAGCTGTATTGAAAACATGCATGAAGCTGACCGGCCCACTCGCACGCCCGCTGGTTCCCGCCACGTTGCTGCCCTTGGGCCTCAATTCAGAAAAGTTACTGCCAACTCCCCCTCCAGCTTTCGTGATCAGGGCATATTCTTTCACCGCCTCAAAAATACCCTCAATACTATCTTCCACAGGAACAACAAAACACGCGCTCAACATGTGAAGGTGATTACGACTCTTAAAAATCGTTTCATAGTCTTTCAAACTCATTTGCTCTATCGGTTTCCACAGAAGAGAATAATCCACTCCCAATCCAGCGTTGAAAAGAGTGGGGCTGTTGGGAATAAAAATCCTGCTCTTAAGCATTTCATAAAAAGCCTCTTCCCAATTCTTTATGAACTCAAGTTTTTCAGCATCGCTTTTGTCCTGAATCGAAGGATTTCTCAATTCTCCCGAGGCGACTACACGAGAAACTCGTCGAGAAACATCTTCCCATTTCGTTTCAAGATAGTTCTCCTCACGATCACGCCAGTAGTAACGCTGTTTGAGAATTCGTTCAGCATTCTCAGAAGGCTCAACATTTATCCAGCGGTTAACAATCTCTCTGTAACCCATTCTTCATCCCTCCACAACTAAGTCCTTCTCTATCGGCAAATTATAACTTTCTAATTCCGATTCATTGAAAAATATAAACATCTCCCTCTTTGCAGATTCCACGGAGTCGGAAGCGTGTATGAGATTTTTAGTAACATTAACAGCGAAATCTCCCCTTATACTTCCCGGTGCGGCTTCCAGTGGATCCGTCGCGCCAACGGTATGACGGACTATATGAACAGCGTTCGGACCTTCAAGAACCATCAAAACAACAGGTGAAGACGTAACGAAATCAATCAATCTTTCGAAAAAAACCTTACCCTTGTGCTCTTTGTAAAGCTCTTCAGCTTCTTCGCGCTTCATCCTCCTAAACTTCAAAGCTACTATTTTCAAACCCTTTTTTTCAAACCTGCCGATTATCTCTCCAACCAGCCCTCTTCTAACCGCATCCGGTTTCAAATAAACAAACGTACGCTCCAACCTGGATCACTCCCCTCAGTTTACTGTGGGCTTCTATGATTTTACACCCTCCTCTATACAAGACCATCCTGTAACTCTCGTCCAGGGTAATGAAACCCACTGTACACACCCTGTATTTCTATTTTAGGTACCTTTGGACCTTCCGTAAAAAACCGTTACATTCCAAAAAAATTAAGGAAGGTTTTAGCTTGAAGAAATCTTCTTTCACAGATCCCGATCACGCTCAAAGCAAAAGCGACATGAAAATGTTAGAGGTTATGGATGCGCTACATCGATTGTTATTCAGTAGATTTGTATAAAAAGGTTGAAAATTTCTGTAATGCCAAAGCTACAATCATAGTTGCTCAATGCTTTCCAGCATGAAGTTTCCACAGACTCGCGAAGCGCTGAGCGAACACTTATGTAAACAATTACTGAGCCACACGGATGTGACGAGATTTCGCCTTTCTACCTTCTCCTGTTCCAGCATAGAGCTTTTACAGTCTTGCGAAGCGTCAAGCCACAGGTTTTTTCGTCCCTTTCCACCACAAAACGCATGTGATCGCATAACATTCACGAACGCTGAGCGTTCTTTTGCCTTTCCACCCTTATCACACATCTCGGTTTCTAAGTCTTGCGAGGTGGCGAGCGAGCGCTTATGCAAACAATTATCAAGCCACAAGGATCCGGCGAGATTTAGCCTCCTTACATCTCCAGTTTCAGCATAGAGCTTTTACAGTCTTTCGCAGCGCCGAAGCAAGCACTCGTACAAACGATCGCCGAGCCGCGTCGACGCGGCGAGCAGAGAGCTGAAACAGGATGTTGAATCTTTCTTGAAGCGG
>DPRG01000033.1 GCA_003538775.1 Thermotogae bacterium | reverse complement strand
ATCCACACGCTACCTCTTCCTGCGGCGACAAGCATTCCCTCCTTTGTTATCTTTAAAATCCTTCCTGGAACGCCCTGGACGTTATCCAGACCCCAAGCGTTGAAGAGTTTCACGATACTGCCGTTTAAAAAACTTCTCGCGCCTGGCGAAGGGTCGAGCGAACGTATATGATTTCTGACGACCTCAGCCTCTTCAAACCAGTTCGTATAAAGATCGTCCGGCGAGAGCTTTGAGGCGTAAGTGGCCTTCGAGTGATCCTGTGGCTTGAGTTCGAGCTTGCCACGGTTCTGAAGAATTTCAAAAAATCTCTTCAGCAGTTCGCATGATTTAACAATCAGTCGATCCCGTAAACTCTCGAAATTATCTTCAAGGAACACGGGAACTTTCTCTTGAAGAGCTATGGGACCAGCGTCGAGTTCTTTGACTACCTTAAAGATGGTAACACCTGTCCACATTTCGCCACGCTGCAAAGCTCTCTGTATAGGTGCGGCACCACGGTATTTTGGAAGGAGCGACGGGTGAACGTTGAAGCACCCAAGCTTTGGTAGCTCCAGCACCTTAGTTGAAAGTATCTGCCCGAAATCAGCTACCAGTATCAGATCTGGCTTGTAATTCAGCAGCTTCTCCCATCCTTTTCCTCTGTTCACACTTTCGTGTTGTTCAACGATGATACCGCTTTCGAGCGCTGCCTGTTTTACAGGGGGAGGAAGAAGCTTCTTTCCCCTGCCGGCTGGTCTGTCAGGCTGAGTGAAGACCGCGGTAGGTGGAAAAAAACTCACAAGACATTTCAAGCATCCCGCGCCGAATTCTCCCGTACCGAGAAAAACATACCTCATCGACTACCTGCCACACCTTTCAAGGATCTCGCGATCTCTATGAGATGAGGTTTGAGAATAGCCTTCGCTTCTTTGGGAATTCTATCTATGAAAAGCACACCCTGAAGATGATCGTATTCATGCTGGAAAATACGGGCGGGATAGCCTTCAAGCTCTATTCCTTTCGATCGACCATAGCGATCGTAAAATCTTGCCCTGATCTTAAGATGACGCTCAACGTCTGCGTAGATACCCGGTACACTGAGACAGCCTTCTTCACCGAGCACAGTTTCGGAAGAGGTTTCAAGGATTTCCGGGTTAATAACTTCCAGAGGTCCCCTTCCTGTCTGATCATCGAATACGAACAGACTTATGGACAATCCCACTTGAGGCGCTGCGAGGCCAACACCGTCGCTTTCGTACATCTTCGAGATCATTTCTTCCACGAGATTTCTCAAAGCCGAATCGAAGAAGTTTATTTTTTTGGCCTTTTTCCTCAGTACAGGATCACCTATCACCTTTATCTCCAAAGTCCAATCGCCTCCTCAGCTCTTCGAGAAGCTTGTAATCAGTCATAAAAACCGTGATCGGCGTTATGGAAACATAGCCTTCTTTTACTGCCAGGTAGTCGGATTCAGGATCCTCATCATCCTCCACAACTTCACCAAGCATCCAGTAATAGGTGTTGCCGAAAGGATCTCTCCTGGCTTCAAAATAGTCTCTGTAGCGTCGTTTGCTCTGTTTGGTGAGCCGGTATCCTCTGAGCTTTTCTGGTTCAACAGAAGGCACGTTGACGTTCAGCGCACAGAATTCGGGTAAATCCTTCCAGGGGAAATGTTCGATCAAGAATTTAACCACATATACACCCGTTTCATAGCGAGGATCATCCCAGCTCGTCATCGACACGGCCATTGAAGGTATTCCTTGTAAAGCGCCTTCTAAAGCACCTGAAACAGTGCCAGAATAAAGCACATCCGTTCCAAGATTTGGACCACGGTTCAGGCCACTTATTATCAGGTCGATTTTTCCCGGGCTTAAAACATCGAGTCCCAGTTTCACACAGTCTGCTGGTGTTCCAACAACAGAATGGCCAAGGAACCTGCCGTCTATCCTTTCCTCCTTGACCCATAAAGGCATCCGGATGGTTATAGCGTGCCCCGAAGCGCTCATCTCCTGAGCCGGAGCTACCACCATAACTTCGTACTTATCTTTTAAACTCTCCGCGAGGAGTTGAATCCCGGGAGCTGTGATCCCATCGTCGTTGGTCAAAAGTATCCTCATATGTTATCGACTCTCCAGATTTGTGTTATTCTAATTCTACCATGGTAGCTGATTGAAAAACTTTAAAGAATCTCGGGATATTTTTAATCTGGAGGGCTGGTTATGAACATAAAACGTGTTTTGATAAGTGTTTCTGATAAGACGGGTGTTCTTGATCTGGCTAAAAAACTCATGGAATTCGGTGCGGAAATCATAGCTACCGAAGGCACTCACGAGTTTTTGAAAGAAGCCGGGCTTGAAGTCTTCTCTGTTTCCGAATTGACCGGTTATCCTCAGCTTCTGGATGGTAGGGTCAAAACTCTCCATCCGAAGATCTTTGCAGCGCTTCTCGGTGTTCAGATGAAAAAAGAACACACCGAACAACAGGAGAGGCTTGGGATAAAACCCATCGACATGGTTGTTGTCAACCTCCGACCCTTTACAGAAACCGCTGGAAGAACGAGAAATGAGTTTGAACTGCTTGAAGAGATAGATATCGGTGGGGTCGCCCTGATAAGGGCGGCGGCGAAGAATTATCGCGATGTCGTTGTCCTTGTAGATCCTTCAGACTACGATCTTGTGCTGGAAAGCATCTGGGAATGCGGTGATGTACCCCTTCAAACGAGAAGACGTCTGGCCCTCAAAGCGATGAAGACCGTTCTGGATTACGACCGTACGGTATATACGATAATGGCCGAAATATTTGGAGAGTCCGAAGAGCTATGAAGGAGGGTTCGAAGTTGGACCCACGCGCCGAGATTGTCAAAACCGCTTTGAAGATAAAAGATGCTGGGCTTGTAAGAGGAACATGGGGCAACCTGAGCGTTAAAGATAAAAACGTGATCTGGATTACACCTTCGGGGATGCCTTACGATCTGTTGACACCAGAGGACATTGTTCCTGTAGATTTAGAAGACGGTCGTGTACTTCATTCTTCGCTCACTCCTTCAAGCGAGCTTTTAATGCATCTTGAGATATATCATAACTTTCCCGAAATCAACGCTGTTATACACACTCATAGTGTCTATGCGAGTGTTTTTGCCGTTGCCAGATGCGAAATTCCGTGTTATACAGAGGATCAAGCTCAGATAATCGGCGGGAGTGTACGCGTTACCCCCTACGCCCCAACGGGTACAGAAGAGCTCGCACGGTATGTAGTAAGGGCGCTCGAAAATCGTTTTGCTGCTTTAATTGCAAACCATGGAGCTGTTGCGATAGGACGAAGCTTGAGGGAGGCCTACACCGTTGCGGAAATTCTGGAAAAAAGCGCAGAAATTGCATATGCTTTGAAATCCATGCTACCTGATGAACCCCCTTCTGAACTGGAAGAAGTGGAAATAGCTCATCTAAGGCGAGTTTATCTGGAAAGCTATGGTAAGAAGATAGCCGGATCCGATCGATAAGCGATGCGAGGGTTATAATCGAAGTGATGAAAAAACTTTTCATAATAGGCTTATGCTTGTTTGTTCCAATTATTTTACTTGCGAGGTACGTTCCTTTTGGAGACACCGGCGGTCAGTTCGAATTTTTATGGACCGTAGGTGTTAACATAGACGTTCAGCTGATAGAGCGCGAAACCACTCCTACAATAGCCTTCACACCAGAAGCGACGTTAGCAACCACTTCAACTGCAACCATGAAAGCTACGGAACTGGTAGATCCATTTCTTGAAAACGCGGGTATTCCAGCGAGCGAAGTCCTTCAGGGATTACAAAGTGCCCTTGAAGAGTTGAAACCCGAATATGCGGAGATTTTCTTCTTTTCTAACGGTATGCAGACATTCAATTTCAACATCCATGTCCGCACCACGGAAAGCTGGGTCATAGGTGAGATAAACTATACAGGGCCAGCGACCCCCATATCGATAACTACGGGATCGAGCTGGAAGAGTTTTCAAACCACCCGTGGTAAGCGGCTCTTTTACGAGTCAGTCGCGGGTACCTTATGGGAGAGGGTGGCAACTGAAAAGTTCCTGACGGGAAACTTTCAAAGTCCATTCAGGTTAACTTACAACCCTTCTCTTGATGAATATCCGTCTTTCGATCCAAGTGGCGAATTCCTGGCGTTCATTTCCGATCGCATCGGCGGAAACCGCAATATACACGTCCTGAATTTCAACGAAAGAAGGATCATGAACTTTCCTGTTTATGGCAGTTCTGAATACTTCCCTCGCTTTTCCCCGAACGGGCAGAGAATCCTCTTTCAGGGAACGATGTACGGACAGTGGGATATATTCACAATGCCTTTTTCAACAAACTACGCCTCTGGTATACGATTGCTGACACGCAATCTTCCGAATGCTTACACCCCGTGTTGGTACGACGACAGAACAGCGCTGGTTGCTGTGGATAAGGGCAACGGCTCGGATATTTACTCCATCGATATCCATACAGGAGAATCCAGGAATCTAACCCAAACGCCGGGTGTTTATGAAATGTACCCCTGCCGGGTGGCAACGGAAGATGCGTTTATCTACGTTAAGTTAAAAGAAGACGGAAGCTACGGAATCTTCGAGCGGATCAGTTTAGAATCAACAACCTCAATCGAAACTGAACAACCTTTTCTCGATACGCCTTTTAACGAATTCGATCCATATATCTCCAGTAGTGGAAGGTTTATTGTGTACTCTGCCAACACAGATCCTGAATCTCCGATATATCGCATCTGGATCAAGGACCTTATCACTGGTGAATCAACCAGTGTTTCACAGGCTTTGCCTTACGATTGTTACTATCCAACTATCTCTCCTGACGATCGTTATGTTGTGTTCGCCGCCTATTACTCAGAAGGAGAACCAGATCTGTGGGTTGTTGAGAATCCTTTAGTAAAGCTTGAGGAGACGGTACCGTGAACCAAGCGCCGTGTCTGCGTAGAAGGTTTCGTTTTGACGCTGAAACTTGTTTACATTTGCAAACTCACGATGATACAGATTTATTCGTTCGAACTCATTGTGAGTAAGCACACGAAAGAGGTGAGGATTCCATGTGCAGTTCTTGTGGGAGATCTGAAGCGGTGAAAGAAAAAAGGCCTCTTTTCGAGGCCTCTTAATGGTTCATCTATCTCAAGGGGATAGGGTTCCGTTTCCGATACGATATTACATTACAATACTTACAATTTTATGACAGCTATGAAACAGATTGAAGCATCATCAAATAAATTCAACATAAAGTAAGGAGGATTCTCTCATGGTTAAAGGGATTGGTGCACATATGCCTACTTCCAAAGGGTTTCACAGGGTGCCAAAAGAGACAAAGGAGATAGGCGGAAATGCCTTTCAGATATTTCCTCACAATCCCCGATCCTGGCGCGCCAATCCGCTGAAGGATGAGGTGGCGAAGCGTTTCCAGAAAGAGATGGAGAAGGAAGTCCTGGACTATGACAACGCCTTTGCTCACTCTGGTTATTTGATAAATCTGGCTTCCCCCAACGATGAGAACTGGGAGAAGTCGGTTGAATGTTTGAAGTCCGAGGTGTTAATATGTAGGCAACTGGGGATAAAATATCTCAACGTTCATCCAGGAAGCCATATGGGTGAAGGAGAAGCGTACGGCATTTCTCGTATTCAAAAAGCTCTCGACGAGGTCTTATCCGAATTGAGCGATCTTCAGGTGATGATATTGCTTGAAAACGTTGCACCTAAAGGGGGCAATATAGGTTATACCATTGAGCAGCTCGCAGCCATTAGAGATGGTTGTGCCTTCAAAGAATTGATAGGTATCACATTCGACACCTGCCATGGCTTTGACGCGGGTTACAATATTACTGATGAAGGAGCCGTTGGAGAACTCCTTAATAAAATAGACGCTTTGATAGGCCTCGATAGATTGAAAATGATACATCTAAACGACTCCATGAATCCTCTGGGGTCGGCAAAAGACAGACATGCTCCCATTGGTGAAGGTTACATAGGAGAGGCTGGTTTTAAAGTCTTTCTTTCATTTGAAGCGGTGCAGAACACACCGTTGATAGTGGAAACACCAGGGAGCAACGAGGAGCACGCGGAGGATATAAAACGTATAAAGAAAATACTTTCAGCGATAGGGGTGATGTGAAGTGGATACTCTGGGCGAACTCGAAAAGCTTGTAGATGGTATCATCGAAGAGAACAAGACTTTGAAGGAAGAGAACGCAAAACTCAAGGAGACGGTGGAGTCTCTGGAGCTTGAAAACCTTGAGTTGAACGAAGTCGTGGAAAAGTATCAGAAAATGGTGAACGCTTTGCTGGAGAAATTACGCTCCTCACTTGATAAAGTGGAGGAGGCGCCTGGTGATGCGCAAAGTTGAACTCCGATTGGGGGAAACGGTGTTAAGTTTTTTTACCGACGAGCCCGAGGATGTTGTGAGGGAGGTTTTCGACACCATAGTTCAGGAGTTCGAGAACGCAAAGAAACGCTACAGGTCAAGCAATGAATTCGAGATACTGGCGCATCTTTTGGTTAACACAACGCTGGAGAATGTTCAGATGCGCCGTGAAATCGAAAAACTTCGTCAAAAATATCAGCTTAAACTCACCTCGACGGAAGAAGTGATGAAGAGCGATGAAGATAGGGCTTTTTGATTCTGGAATAGGAGGATTGACAGTTTTAAGCAGGCTGATCGAATCTTACGGCGGCCATGAATACGTTTATTTCGCCGATTATGCGAATCTTCCATATGGCTCCAAGGAAGAGAAACGCTTGCGAAACATAGTCCTCCATGGCGTGGAGTTTCTGATCGAGCAAGGTGTGGAAGTGATTGTTTCCGCGTGCAATACAGGAGATGCCGTTCTTGACGAGCAAACCAAAGAAGAATTATCGGTGCCTTATTACAGTATAGTTTCCGCTGCCGCCAGGGCTGCTTCGGAATATTCGAAGATAGGGATCATTACAACCGATCAAACCCTGAAAACAGGGGTGTACCTGAAAGAAGTTCTGAAATACAACCCAATGGCAACGATATATCAGAAGTCGGCGCCGCTTTTCGTGCAGCTCGTCGAAGAAGGCGTGTGGGAAGGGAAGATGGTCAACGCTGCGGTTGATTATTACCTTAGGGATATGAAAAAATGGGCACCGGAGACGGTTATCCTTGGATGTACGCATTATCCCTTTCTAATGAAGGCTATATCCAAATACCTCGGAAAGATCGAACTACTCGATCCGGCGCAGTTTCTGGTGAAAGAGCTGGAAAACGTCATACCTAAAAGCGATGAGGAAGGAAAAATCACGTTTTTTGTAACGGGTAACGTTGAAAAATTCCGCACGATGATACAGCGTGTGAAACTGAAACTCTTGAACAGCGAACTTCACAGGCAAACATCTGTGAACGACTTTGTTCATCCTGTGCAGCTTGTGGACGAGATGGCATGAAGAAACTGATAATCCTTTCGGGACTTTCAGGATCAGGAAAAACAACCGCTTTGGGAGCTCTTGAAGACAGCGGTTTTTTCTGTGTCGACAACGTGCCCCCAAGTCTGGTTGGTCAATTCGCTCAGTTACTGCTAAACAGTAACCTCGAAAAAATGGCTCTTGTTGTCGACGTACGTTCGCTCCGTTACGAGAGCAATACTGCTGATTTTTTAAAAAATATCCCGGAAGGCCTTGAAAAGCTTGTGATCTTTCTCGACAGCGGCGACGAAGTGATACATAAACGCTATCAGTACACCAGAAGAAAACATCCTCTTGGGATCACAGACACCAGGGAAGCGGCGAAAGAGGAGAGGAAGATGCTCGCTCCCATAAGAGAAGTGGCCGATGTGGTCATAGATACCAGTAATATGGACGGCCACACGTTGAGAGGAAGGATAGTCGAAGCCGTTTCCACTCTCGAGGCAGTAAGCATTACCGTTTATATTCGAAGTTTTGGATACAGGTTTGGTATTCCTGCCGACTCCGAATTCGTCTTTGATGTGCGATTTCTTCCTAACCCTTATTATGTTGAGGAGCTCAGAGGACTCCCGGGAACAGATCCCAAAGTCCAACAATATCTCGAACAGTATCCCGATGTGAAGAAGTGTGTCGAACTCATCACATCGCTTATACTGATCGCTGTTGAACGCTACAAAGAGCAGGCGAAGCCCGAGCTGGTAGTTTCCATTGGATGCACTGGAGGATACCATCGCTCGGTTTACGTGGCGGAAATGGTTGGAAAGAAGCTGAAACAGAACAACCTCAAAGTACTGGTAGAACACAGAGACATGGGGGTGTAGGAATGTTAATCACAGCCATAGGTGGAGGAACGGGCTTATCCACCCTCCTGAAAGGTTTGAAGAAGTTCGACGTTGACATAGTTGCTGTAGTCACAGTGACCGATGAAGGTGGAAGTTCGGGCATATTGAGAAGAGAATACAACATTCCTCCACCTGGGGATATAAGAAACAACATCGTGGCCCTCGCGCGCGATGAAGACCTTCTTGTGAAACTCCTTCAGTTTCGCTTTGATGGAGGCGGTGAGCTGTCAGGTCACAGCCTTGGCAATCTCATTCTCACCGCGCTCACGAAACTCACCGGAAGTTTTCCGAAGGCTGTTGAACTGCTTTCACAGATCCTTGCGATCAAGGGCAAGGTTTTGCCGGTCACGGATTCACTGGTTCGTCTTATCGCGAAAATGGATGATGGAAAAATCGTCAAAGGCGAGGAGGAAATCGTGAGTCACGGAGGGAAAATCGTCTCTGTATCGCTTGACCAACACGTAAAGGCCATGGATGAGGTTGTGGCTTCTTTGAGTCAGGCTGATATGATCGTGGTAGGACCTGGAAGTCTTTATACAAGTGTAATCCCAAATTTCCTTGTTGATGGTGTTTCTGAGGCTATCTCCGCGAATTCCAAAGCCCTGAAAGTGTATGTGGCAAACATCATGACTCAGCCGGGCGAAACCATAGGTTTCACACTTTACGATCACTACAGAGAGGTTTCGCGATACAGCAACATTGCCTTTGATTTCGTGGTCGCGAATTCTCAAAAACCCGATCAGGAAATCCTCGAAAGGTACAGAAAAGAAGGAGCAGATGTTGTGAAGATTGACTATGAGAAGTTTGACATTCCTGTGATTTTAGAGCCCATGCTGACCGTTGTTAAAGACGAACGCGATGGAAAGTTAAAAGTCCGACATAATCCTCAAAAGCTGGCTTCGGTTCTTTTGAGTTTGAAGAGGTGGGAGCCCTGATACCGTTCTCTACACAGGTTAAAAGCGAGCTCTGTGGTTTGAAGGTCACCGATCAGGAGGCGGTGGCCGAACTCGTGGGTTTCCTGAAGGGCCGGGGAGAGCTTTCCATAGGAGCCGGTGTGGGAGTGATAAACATCAGACTGGGCTCTGTGATGGCTGTCCGAAGGTGTTACGCGTTGAGCCACTATCTTTCGCCACGCGAAAAACATGCTGATATATACAGGGAGATGAGGTTGAGCGGAAGAAATCAGGGAGTCGTTACCCTGCGCTTTGATGAGCCCATGAAGCTCCTGGAAATGCTTGGACTCAGCGTGACTTCTGGAGACATACCCTCCTGGATTGTAGGCGATATCTATCTTCTGGGCGCGTTCTTGAGAGGTCTTTTCGTTTCATCTGGTTCCATCGCCGATCCACACCGCCATTATCATCTGGAGATAGTGAACGACTCTGACGATCTTCTGTTGGAGCTGAAAAAGTTATTGAGGGATCGTATTAACATAAAAGCCGGTGTCTTGAAATACCGTCACGGTTACAAGCTCTACGTAAAAAAGGGAAGCGATATTGTCGAGCTGTTGAATCTGATGGGAGCGGAAAAATCCGCTTCAGAGATGGAACAACTGGTTACCCTGAAGCAGATAAGTGGAGACGTTTCAAGGAGTTACAATTTCCTCGCCGCAAACGCTGAACGAATGGGAACGAGCAACTCGAAGCAGATTTCAGCCATAGTCTTTCTTCTGGAAAACGATCTTCTCGACGACCTGCCGTCCGATCTCGCAAGGTTAGCAAGACTCAGGCTGGAAAACGAGGATCTGAGTCTCGCGGAACTCGGCAGACTTTACGAACCACCGATGTCCAAATCGATGGTTTACAACAGACTGAAAAAGATCATGAAGATCGCCCGGGAAAACGGATGGAATCAACCAACCGAGCTCGCAGAACCCAGGTGATTCGGTTTCACCATGGAGGTTACAACCTCGACAACCTTCATCGCTTCTGGATCGTTTTTCCAGCGCTTTCCTCTTTTGACAAGGTAGGATATCGTCGATTTACTTCTTCCGAGCTCGCTTGAGATTTCCCGCAGAGTGTACTTTCCGGTTTTGGCCAGAACGTAACACAATGCGGCTCTGTGCTTAGAAAAACTTCGGCTCCTGCTGAGAAGCTCCGAACGGGTTGTACCGAAAAAACTGGCAACACTGTCGACTATCTTCGTCAAAAGGTCGTCTTTTGGCACTTCCACCGGGATACCAAGCATCTCGTCGATAAGTGAATCGATGGAAGTACGATCTCCAGCGACTTTCAATCTGAAAGCCATACGGGCGATCAATCCCTTAACATGTCTGAAATTAAAGAAAGGAGCCTCCGCGATCTTTTTCAGCTGCTTCTCACTCAGCTCTATGCCTTCCTGTTCGGCGAACTTTCGGGTAACCTCAATTCGTGTGAGATAGTCGGGAACGTCTACTTCGACAACAAGCCCCATTTTCAAACGGGAGATGAGCCTTTCATGGAATCCCGAAAGTTTCGTGGGGTCCCTATCTGAACAGAAAACAAGCTGCTTTCCTTGATCGTGGAGATAATTGAAAGTGTGGAAAAGCTCGGTCTGGATACCTGGTTTATCGATCAAGAACTGAACATCGTCGATAATGAGCACATCGACCTTTTTACGGAACCTCTCGCGAAAAGCTTGAATCTGCCCGTTTTTAAGTCCTTCCACCATCTGGTTCATGAACTCTTCGCTGGTGATGTAGATAACCCTCAATTCAGGCCACCTTCTTAGGGTTTCATGGGCTATAGCTTGAGCCAGGTGAGTTTTTCCAAGCCCCACGCCACCGTAAATGAAAAGAGGGTTGAATCTTCCCGGTTCGGTAGCGACTTCGACAGCCGCGGAATAAGCGAACCTGTTGTTATCACCAACAACAAAGGTTTCAAAGGTGAACTTGGGGTTCAGCTCGCTGAGCACAACGGGTTTACGCTTTACAAGAGGTCCCGTTTCAGTGGAAGACTCGCTTTCGGCAGTTTCCAAAGGCTGGATCTTGAAATCCGCGTTGGGACCGAGAACTTCTTTAACCACCCTCGAAATGGTCTTACTGTACTTCCTCTCAAGCCAGTCCTTGATAAAAGGATTAGTAACCTGGAAAATGACAGTATTTCCCTCGATCTTCAACACATCGAACGAGCTGAACCACGTATTCCATGTTTTCGAAGAAACGGCGTTCTTCATGGCTTTGAGTAATCTGGACTTCATAAGACTCCCCCATTTTCATAAGAATTAACAGTGTGGTCAGGCACCGCGAGAATGAGAAGCATAAATATGATACTCTATCCCCCAAGGAACACGTCTGTATATCAGAGGCGAGGAATCGGCATTCACACTGCTTCTCACCGCAATGATAAGGTTTCTTTAAGGTTCGTGGAGATATGTTAAGCATGGGAGAAATCTTCAGATGGGCGTTCTAAATAAGAATCCTTTTGGAGGCAAAGCAGATCAAAACCCGTTCAACATACTTTCACACAGAACTAGTAACTGGAACTGTTATACTGTGTATAGAATTGCGTCAAGTCGGTGGGGAATGTGTTCGAAAAGAAGGAGATATCACACATTTCGGTTTCTGAGTTATGCTCAGCATGGAAGAAAATGTTCCAGCATA
>DPRG01000012.1 GCA_003538775.1 Thermotogae bacterium | reverse complement strand
TTCGATCCGAAGGTTGTGGACGTGTTTCTGGAACTTCTTAAAGAGCTTTCAGAGGAGATTTGATCATCTTTAAGGGATTATCTTTGAAACGCTGGGTAAGAGTGAAAAGATAGATTACATTAAGGCTTGGCAAGTTTCGCAAATTCTTCCTGCGAATTTCGAGTTTTCTCTCACAAATACGGGAGGTTTTGAAAGAGGAGCATCAACAATTGCCCAGCCGGATTTGAAGGTTTGTCCGGACCATACGTGTATCCACACATCATCGGGCAGGTATACTTTCCATTCTCTAACGCATGGTTTCAGCACAGGCGCTACCAGAAGATCTCTTCCTAAAAGATATTGATATTTTATCTTCCAGGCTTTGGGGTCTTCAGGATAGTGAATGGCGAGATGCCGTACCAGAGGAAGGTTCATGTTGTTGGATGCTCCGAGTTGTTCTTTCAAATACTCCTTCAATGCGTAGTGTAAGCGTCCCATTTTTGAAAAGTGTCGGAGTATTTCCTGATCTGAGTCGAACTGAACGTTCACGTCGGGACGATTCGTTTGGTGGGTTCTCATGATTGGAGAGAAGGCTGCCAGCTCTGCCCATCTCATGAAAAGTTCTGGGGTACGCTTCATCCATAGCAGGGAAGTGAATCCTCCGGTGTCGAAGTGTGAAAGCTTAACACCATTCATTCCCATGCTCAGCATAGCAGGAATCACCGATGGAAGTCCATCGCTTTTTGACCAGTCCACATTTTGATCACCCGCCCAGTAAACGGGGGAAAACCTCGTAGAGCCAAGGAAACCGGCTCGCATGAAAAACACAGCGTCGCATTTAGATTCTTCAACCGCTTCAAAGTTAAGCCGAGCCCAGTCCACGACATAGCGGTTGTGGTATTTTAAGCCATCACCACCGTACAGCCGGGCATCAAGTGGAAGGTATTCTCCATAGTCGGCCATCCATCCGGACATGCCTATATCTATCATGTTTTTCTTGATGACCGCGTCCTTGTACCAGGAGAAAGCCTCGGGGTTGCTGAAATCTATCATGCCAGCTGGAAATGTTGTGACGATAACATCATAGGTTTCACCCGACGCTTTTTTGACGAGGAAGCCTTTCCTTTCGGCTTCTTTGTAGAGTGGTCCGTCTTTTATGAGAAACGGATTGATATAACCGAGAAAATGAACTCCTTCTTTACGCCATCTTTGTATGTGTAGGGGCAGATCATTATAATCTTTTCGATCATAAGACCAGTTCCAGTACACCTGACGTCCGAAGCTGGTTACTTTCTTACCAGACCAGTCCTGACACCACAGTGCTGTCAGCGGAATGTCCCATTTTTTCGCGGTGAGTATGGTCCTATCTGCTTCTTTGACGCCTCCCTGACTTGCGATCCACACACCGAAAACCCAGTCCTGTACGTTTACCTTTGAGCCGTAAATCTGGTGAAATCTACTCACCATGTCTTCCAGGGAACCGTTTAGAAAGATCAATTTGCAGTGGTTATCCCAGACCTCAAGTATAGTCCTCCGAGTTTTTCGAAAGTCTGCTATCACTGTTGCTGTAGTGTCGACGATGACTCCATATCCTCTGCTTGAGAAAAAAACAGGTTGTGGAAAATAAGTGGAATACCAGTTTCCACGAGTACCTTTGACGGCGGTTACAAAGGAAACCAGATTCCATCCTCTTCCCACACCCTGTTCCTGTACTAATATCGGTAGTCTTCTTCCTTTGAGGTTGATATGGGTATACTGTTCGCCTCCGCCAAAGATAATCTCATCTGGAAAAGCGCCGAGTTCTATGATCAGGCGATTGAAGCGCTCTTCACCCTCTATTTTCAGAGACAGAGGCTCTTTACTGGCTAAAGAAATTTTTTCGGGGCCAATCGCCACCTTCTCCCACACTTTTTCGCTGATTTTTAAGTGTCCGTGGATGTCGCGTATCCGAGGTATCCCTTTAGCCTGGAAGACCTTTCCATCGAAGATGGTCGTGTCTTTCATTTGCAAAAGAAGCTTTTCCCCTTCTTTTTTTAGTTCGATGCTAACGCTGTGGTTCATATACCTCCCATCCTTTCATTTCGGCTACGGTTTTTAGAAGGTCCATGTAATCACCGTAGGCCATCACAACATGGTGGGCAAATCCATTGTTAATGAGTTTTTTGATGAAGTCCAATGGGTCGTTTACCTTTACCCTAACGTAAGTGCCTTTCAATTCCTGAGGTGTTGGGACAGCCTCTCCTCTGGCCACAAAGAGCTTCCATTTGTTTCTGATGTAATCTATTCTTGCGAATGTTACAGGTCCGGGTTTGAGCACGAATCCCACAGTGACACCTTTTCCACCTGCAAAATAAGTGTCAAGGGTTCTTTGAGATTTTCGATCCCAGAGATTGTGCGGTGCCACACCGCAATGCCACATCAATAAAGAATTCTCATTTTCAAAGATCTGGCTCACGTCCGCCAGGTACATTTCGTTGCAGCCAGCGTTTTTCAAAGCGAGCATGGTTACCGCACCACCTATATCGCCTTCGCAAGACATTATCGCTCCCTTTGCCATATTGAAAGACATCGCAGCACATGGGGAGACGCCATAGCGAGCGGCAAATTCTGGCCAGCATCTTATGGCTATTAGATCATAACCGGCTGCCTTTGATATATCCTTCAAACTGGCGGCAAGACGGGCGACTTTTTCAAGCCTTTCTTCGTTCATACCGCTGTCCCATTCGTAGATTTTTCTGTATTCATCCTTTATCACTTCGACTTCTTCTGGACGTGGTGCGAATCCAAAAAGTGATTCGAAGGGGACGAGCTCGACGGTTATACCAAACTCCGAGAAGAGGTGCGGTTCGTATACATCCACGTCAATAAAGGTTTTTGCATGCCCCCCAATGAGCGCGATTTTTTTGTTCTTCATTCCTCTGATTACTCTCAGAGAATCGAGCCAGAGAGAGAGTTCCTTTGTAAACGATTCTTCACCTGCAGATCCATAGATGAATCTCACGTCGTCTCTGCCAGTTTTGTACAGATTTGAAACGTCGAGATGTGCTCCCACAAGTGAGTTCAGCCTTATTCTGCTTCCAGTGTATGGCGGCTCTGGTAACGCCCAGGAGAGGATGGGGATATCACGAAATTCTGAAGAGAGCAGCAACGCGATCTCTCCAAGGTGAAAAGTTGCGCTCATGAGGATGATGCCATCGATGTCCTCACGACGAAGTGTTCTCAGGAATCCTTGACAGCTTTCAGGATATTCGATTACCTGAGACGGGGTAATCCAGCGGACGTGTTTGATTTTTTTGAGGAAATTGAGCTCGTTTTGGTAGGTTCTTTTGCCTTCGTCCACATCGAAGGTGCTTCTGACAAGTGGAATCAAAGCGATTTTCAGGTTTTGAAGCAATGTCTTCACTCCCCTATATCGAACGCCACTGTTTTGAGTTCCGTCATCTCTTCTATAGCGAATCTAACTCCTTCCCTTCCGATACCGCTGTCTTTGTAACCTCCGTAAGGCATGAAATCGGCCCGGTATCTTGGACCTTCGTTTATCATGACACCCCCGAACTCCAGTTCTTCTAAAGCTTTGAAGGCTTCAGAAATGTTTGAAGTGAAAACTCCAACCTGGAGTCCGTATCGCGTTGAATTAGCCTCTTTGATGGCTTCATCTAATGAATCAAAAGAATTCACGGCGACTGCTGGACCGAAGAGTTCTTCGTTCATGATCTTTGTGTTCTTCGGCACTTCGAGCAGTACCGTCGGTTGAACGAGAGTGTAATTTCTCGTTCCACCAAGCGCGAGTTTTCCACCAGATTCCACAGCCTCTTTAATCCAGTTTTCAATCCTTTCAGCGTTCTCTTCGTCAATCACAGGCCCCATATCGGTTTCCTCACTTGCAGGGTCTCCAACCTTGAGCGATCTTAGCCTTTCAACGAGCGTGTTCACAAAGTCATTGTAAACGCTTCGATGGACGTAGATGCGTTGTACTGAGATGCATACCTGTCCTGCCAACGAAAAGCCGCCACTTACCGCCGCCTTTACGGCTTTTTCAATGTTGCCACTTTCGGTCAGGATCAGGGCTGAATTGGAGCCGAGTTCGAAAGCGAGCTTCTTCAAACCAGCGTGTTTTGCGATCATTTCACCAGTTTGAACGCTCCCAGTAAAGCTGACCAGCCTGATTCGTCTGTCAGAAACTATTTTCATCCCTACACTACCACCGGGTCCGGTAACAACGCTGAGCGCTTCTGGTGGCATACCAGCTTCAAGGAGACACTCCCCAAGAATGATGTTGTTTAAAGGAGTCTGGGATGTTGGTTTTATTATCACCGCATTACCGGCCGCGATAGCCGGCCCCACTTTGTGAGCGCAAAGTGCGAGTGGCACGTTAAACGGAACGATGGCCGCAACCACTCCGACAGGTTCTCTCAGATAGAAACCTCTTTTATTTTCAGAATTTTTGAGAGCGTCGAATGGGAGGGTTTCTCCATGTATTCGTTTTGCTTCCTCAGCGGAAAGCCCGAACAACTCTGCGGTTCTTTTGACTTCTGCCGCAGCTTCTTTAATGGTTTTGCCAACCTCTTTTACAAGAATCTCTGTAAACTCTTTTTGACGTCTTTCAAGAAGTTCCGCGGTTTTCTGGAGTATTTCAACACGCTTCCAGCTGGGCGTCTTTTTCATTATTCTGGATCCTTCGACCGCCGCTTTTATGGCTTCTTCTACGTCTTCATCCGTGGCTACGGGTACTGTATCCACAAGTTCGTTGTTGTAGGGATATCTCAC
Organism: Thermotogae bacterium; assembly: GCA_003538775.1. Taxonomy (GTDB): domain Bacteria; phylum Thermotogota; class Thermotogae; order UBA12178; family UBA12178; genus UBA12178. The sequence goes on along the minus strand of DPRG01000012.1, from coordinate 849 downwards.
TTCTATCTTTTTCTCGCGATCCACAAATTTCCCCGCTATTATCATTTTCATCTGTAACACCTCCTCAGTTTTCTTTCAGCGGGATGAGCTGTGAAGAGTTGGGAATTACAAGAACATTCGCACTTTCAGGTATATTCCTAAGAGCTTCTTCCAGCGTCTGGTAAGGGGTGAAAAAGATCGTTTTGAGCTCTTCGTGGGGAAGAGAGGAAACGATTCTGACTTCGTATCGAGAGAGAGTCCGAGCTAAAAGATAAGCTTTATGTGGTCCCACTTTGAAATGGGTGAAGTCGAAAGTGTTTATTAGCGCTTCTGGGGACTCCGCATCTTTCAGAAGCTTTATGTATGTGTTTTCTCCGTAGCCAGCTTTGCATTCTGCTGTCAAAATGATAGTACCACCAGGTCTACAGAACGCCTCGGCGACGGACAACGCTTTTTGGGCCTGGTAGAGATCTATGTCTCTTGGGTATCCTCCGGGGGAGACTATGACGGCATCATACAGCTTTTCAACCTTCACACCTGAAAGTTTTTTTATGAATTCGCACGCCTTTCGGAAAGCTTCAGGATTAGATCCGCAAAATAGCATGGCTGGAATTTTTGTACGTTTATCCTTTTCAAACACCCTGATTTTAATATCAAAAAGAGTTGTGAAAATACAGAGCGACTGGATGCCGCTCTGTATTTTTTTTGTGCGGTTTTTCTCCTCTTTCAGCACCTTATTGAAAGAAGCCATTAACAGTCTTGGGATCTCTTGCCTTTTTTCTCATCGCACATCTTGGTTTCTAAGTCTTGCAAAGCGCCAAGTTAGCGCTTAAGCAAACAATTACCAAGCCGCATGGACGCGGCGAGCAG
>DPRG01000113.1 GCA_003538775.1 Thermotogae bacterium | reverse complement strand
GTGTGATCACGTGCGTTTTTGGAGAAAGAAGGCAGAAAAACTCGCGGCTCGGTAATTGTTTGCATAAGCGCTCACTCGGCGCTTCGCAAGACTTGGGGCTTAGTTGTGTGATGAGGAAAAGGTTAAATTAGGCATGAAGTTTTTATAGATGTGCTCACGTTGGTCGTCCTTGTGGAAATATTGAAATTGTGAGAGCGATTTTCCCATTTTCCTGGAGAATGGAATACTGATGTACAATGTGGAACTGGACAACGGGACCGATGTAAAAGTCGACGCAGGAAACGGAGAGATACTTCACGTTGAAAAAGACGATGTTGAAGAGTGAGCTTAAAGACACGGGGTGCTATTCACTGCACCCCGTGTTGTTTCTCTTCTATATTTTGGCCCGTCCCTGATGATTTAAGTTAAAACCCCTCGTGATAATTCTTCGAATCTTCAAATTCAAGAGCGTTGAACCTCAAAAATTCACGCTAAATTCACATTGACTGACATAGAATGAGATAACTTAATAGTTTTTAAATGGCCTCAAAGAGGGGGAGATTCACTTGAGAATCGGCTTGTTTACAGATACCTACGATCCGCAGATCAATGGAGTTGTCACGTCTATAAAAATGCTCAAAAATCAGTTAGAACGACAAGGGCACGAAGTTTGGGTTGTCACGGTGTCACATCCTGATACTATGGTTGAGGAGAGAGTAATTCGGATACCTTCAGTGAAGGCTCCGGGCATGGGAGGACAGCGTTTTGGTGTACCGATTTCTGCAAGGACCATAGTACAATTACACAGTTTGAATTTGGATTTGATCCACTCCCACACTCCTTTCACCATTGGAGTGGTTGGTTTACACATGGCGCGGAAGAGGGACATTCCTGTTGTACACACTTATCATACTCTTTATGAAGAGTATGTGCATTATGTTCCTTTTTTTCATGGAGTTCTAAAGCAATCGATGCGCAAGTACAGTAAGGGGTTTTGTGATCGTCATGATGCGATTGTCGCACCATCTGTGAAAATAAAGAGAATCTTGGAAAACTATGGTGTCAGTGCTCCTATTTTTATAGTGCCCAACGGTATCAGCCTGGAAGAATTTGCTCATTTTTCTCCATCCAAAGAGGAGATGGCCACCTTTCGTGAGAAGTTTGGGATTGATGAACAGGACAAGGTTGTGCTCTTTGTGGGTCGACTGGCTCAAGAGAAAAGACTTGATCTCTTACTGGTGAATTTCAAGAAGGTGCTGAGAAAGGAGCCAAAGGCCAAGTTATTGTTTGTCGGTGATGGTCCTCAACGTCACCGGCTCGAGAGACAGTCGCACGAGATGGGTATAGGGGCCAGGGTGATGTTCACCGGTTTTTTGGATTGGCCTCGTGAGATTGCACTGGTTCACCGCGTATCCCACGTGTTTGTGAGCGTGTCGGATACGGAAGTACATCCTATTTCTTTTATCGAGGCCATGGCGTCGGGGTTACCCATAGTGGCCTTCGATGACGATGCTTTGGATGGTGTCGTGATTCATGGACAAAATGGATACAGATTTTCTAATAAATTGGAAGTATGGAGAGGAATTGTGAGTATCCTGCGTGATGAAAAACTTCGTCAGCGCATGTCGGAAGAGTCACAAACAAAAGCCGCAAGCTTCTCGGCGGAGACTTTTGCAGAACGTGTGTTGCGTGTTTACGAGACCGCGATGATCAATCATGCGGTGCGGAGGGAACCAAGCCATGCGGATACTGGTGGTTGAAGACGATGAAATTCTGGCTTCGGCGATCGCCGAAGGTCTTAGGGATAGCGCTTACGAAGTTGATATTGCGCACGATGGAGAAGAGGCTATATTCAAAGTCGATGTCGAACAAGCATATGATCTCATCATACTCGATATAATGCTTCCTAAGTTAGACGGACTTCAGGTGTGTGAGAGACTCCGCTTTAAAGGAAACGACACTCCCATCCTGATGTTGACTGTGTTGGATTCGGTGGAGGATGTTGTGAAAGGTCTGGACGCGGGTGCGGATGACTACTTAACGAAACCCTTCCAGCTGAAAGAACTACTGGCAAGAATAAGAGCATTGCTTCGACGAGGAAGAGTGAGTCATTCTCCGGTACTGAGATGTGGTGATCTTGTGCTGAAACCGGCAACATTTGAGGTGACAAGAGAAGGTACAAAAATACCGTTGAGCCGCAAGGAGTTTGAAATTCTCGAATACCTCCTGCGCAACAAGTGCAGAGTGGTCTCCAAAAAAGAGCTGGAAGAGCATGTTTGGGATGAAGAAGGGCAGCCTTGGTCAGACGTTTTGAGGGCCCACATAAAAAACCTGAGAAAGAAATGTGATCGTCCTTTCCGCGTAAAACTCATAAAGACCGTGAGAGGTGTTGGATACGAGATTTGTGACCACTGAAAAAAGCATGAAAAGGTTGAGATCAAAACTTGCATTCCAATACGCGTTGATGACTCTCTTAGTCTTTGTGGTTTTTGAGTTGGTGTTCTTTCATTTTTACTTCCAGGGTTTGAGAGCCTCTTTTGATTCTTCTGTGATAAGTCGTGCTTCCAGGTTGGAAGTAGGGGTAGCGCTCCATGGCAGAGATTTTCTGAGCACGTTCGTCGAACGAGAGGAAAAATCTGTGCTGTACCAGCCGGGAGGCGAGCTGGTAATGCTCTTGGATGGTAATGGCAACCCTGTACTGAGTGTGGGAAAGTTCAAAGTTACTTCTCTTCCTATGATCTTGGCTTCACCTTTCACGGTCGTGGCAACATCGCTTGAAGGAAAAAAGGAGGAACCAGTGGAGTTGAGAACTTATATAGAACCCATTGGGGACATAGCCTCTCCCACTGGTTATATCGTAGTGGGAAAGTCCATGGAGTCCTTGAAAGAGTCCATAGAGCTCGTAAGGTTTTTGGGTTTTGTGAGCCTTCCCTCATTACTGGTCGTATTCTGGTTGGTAGGATATTTTCTCTCAGGTCTCACTACGAGGCCGTTAGCGCTATATTTATCAAAGCTCAACCGCTTTACCGCAGATGTGGCACACGAGATGAAGACGCCGTTGAGCAGGATAAGAACGCTCGCAGATGTTGGGCTCATGAAAACAGCGGCAACAAGTTCGGACTTCAGAGCGGTTCTTGAAAGGATAAACGAGTCTGCCACGCAGATGATCAAACTCATCGACGATTTACTGGAATTTGCGCGGAGCTCGTGGCATTCTTTAGAAAGGACATACACTGAGGTTTCGGACTTGAGCGATGTAGTGAGAGATGTTGTGGAAAGCTATCGAGCAGAAGCAGAAAAGAAAGAGATTAAAATCGACATGAAGCTCGAGCCAAATCTCAAGGTTCACGTGCCGGATGACAAGCTCAGACTGATCGTGGGTAACTTGGTGGATAATGCCATCAAATTCAATCGAGAAGGTGGCAGGATTTTCATAGAGGGTTTTCACAGCAGTGGGAGGTGTCTGCTTTCCGTTCGCGACACGGGAATTGGAATTCCTCCAGAACACTTGCCACATGTTTTTGAGAGATTCTACAAAGTCGACCAAGCGCGGGACAGACGTGTTCAAGGCACGGGATTGGGGCTGGCGCTCGTCAAAGAGAGTGTAGAAGAGTTTGGGGGTACGATCAGTGTCCACAGCAAACTCAAGGAAGGATCGACTTTTGTCGTTGAAATACCCACAAAAAGGAGAGGTTTGCGGTGACGTCGCGCGTTAACGTGATATTAAGCTGGTTTGCTGGTTTCCTTGCTGCGATGGGTTTTCTAATAATGTTAGCTCTGCGAATACCTCTTTTCCTTGTGCTCTTCCTGGTATTGTCAGCCCTGACATCGCTGTTTGTGATCTGGCTTGCGAATTTCAAGAAGAGACAGATCTACTCTCTTGTTGCCAAAAACATAGAATCTCTTCCTTCGATAGAGGTCATAATTTCTGCGAAGAATGAGCGTGGGACTCTGGGTGCTTGCTTGAGTAGGATTCTCCAAAGTGGATATCCGAAGTTGATGGTTACCGTTGTGGATGACGCCTCGGATGACGGCACTTCTGAGGAAGTTGAAGAATTGCTGAAAAAATACAACAATCTGAGGTTGATAGTGAATGATCAACCTCAGGGTAAGTTGAACAACGTTTTGAAGGTCCTGTCAACGACAAAAGCCGATTTCGCTGTGATTGTGGATGCCGATACGTACTTCGAAGAAGGATATCTTGATTCTATCGTCAACTACATGAACCACCGAGGTATCTGGGCTGTGGAATCGCGGCTGATTTCCTATAATTTCTTGGATTCCTTTGCAGCACTGGTTCACGATACCGAGCTTCGAATCATGAACTTCTGGAGGATCGCTGTGCCGCAGTTGATCACGTTCACCGGGAGAGGTGTCTTCTTGAGAAGAGAAGCTTTCGCTTTTCTTATTCAACAACGTGATCAAGCATACGGATTTGATGATGGTGCCTTCATCACTCGTGTCGTTCGCGATAACAAGATTCCGTACGACTTTCCATCGTCTCCTCCGCTTTTGGAAAAGGCCACGGTTTCCTTTGGCAGTCTTGTCCGTCAGCGCATCAGATGGTTTCATGGTACGATCTTAGAATACAGTAGCCTGCGCAAAAGTGGCTGGATTTCAGAATCGTTTTACATGGGAACTGCCACTGGAGCGCTGGTCTTTTTGTTCGTGGCTCCTTTTTTTAGACCTGTGTTGTTGGCGAGCAGCTTTTTGAGTATTGTGGGCTTGGAGTCTTTCTTCGTATGGCTGAGCGAATACATAGGGCGGGACCCCATGGGCTTTGTAAAGGTTTTTGCAGCCACGATCGTTTCGCATATAGTGTTCGTAATGGCGCAGTTTTCGTCGGTATTCAATGTTATCGTGGGAACGCAGCCTCAATGGAAAAAAGCGCGCTGATGGCGGGTGAACACATGTGAGACCAACAAAGAAATCCATATTGTTTTATTTTATTTTAAGTGTGTTTGTAGGTGTGGGAGTACTCGCGATTATGGGAAAATTTGTGAAAAATTTCAACTTGGGATTGTTCGCAAGCTTCCACTTTTCCTATTATCTTGTCCCTGTGGTTTTGTTCTTCTTCGTTTACATCATCGATGCTTTGAGATTGATGATCGTGACGCATCAGCTGGGATTTAAGGTCGGGTTCTTCGACGCTGTCGTTAACAACATGGTTGGTTTTTTCTTTACTTCCATGACCCCCTTGGCTATGGGAGGGCAACCTTTCCAGATCCATCATCTTACAAGGATCGGCATTCCTTCTGAAGACGCTACCAATATAGTGGTTTCGAGGTTTCTCGAGTTTATGGTGACAGTCCTGAGTTTCTCGCTTTTCGCATTCAAGAGTGTTGTGTCATCGCTGCAAGATTCCGCGGCTATCAGCGCACGACTGCTGGCAGCCGGCTTTGGTGTTTCGGTGGTGGGATTTATACTTATTCTATTTCTCTTTCTCAAACCTCAGATACTCGTCATGCTACTCAGATGGGCTTCCCGTCTTCCAGGATTCTCTGTGTTGAAAAAAAAGGATGTGATTGAAGGGCTGGATCGCTGGATAAGACGCATGAAACAGAGTGCAAAATTTTTGTGGCAAAACCGTCTACCTTTCATGCTGTTGGATACAGGTCTTGGGGTTTTGAGTTTGTGTTTCATGTTCTCACCGTTGTATTACAGTCTAAACATCTTCACAGGTGTGGAAGGAGTATCCTCTTTTTTGCGCATCTTGGCGACCGCGTTATTACTGAATCTTGTCGTTTTTTACCTGCCAACACCCGGAGCTTCAGGTGGTACAGAGGCAGTCTATCAACTGGTCTTTGCTGACATGACTGGGAATGCCAGCGGAACTCTTGCGGCCATTGTGTTGTGGCGGTTTTCGACGTTTTACTTGCAGCTTGGAGTAACAGGATTGGTGATCTTCACAGTAGGTAATGTATTCGGTCCAGCCACAGTAAGGAGGAGAGCCAAATGAGATGGAAAGCAGTGGCGTTGATCGTCTTGACCGCGCTCTTGCTGACTGCGTTGACTGTTAAATTACACCGTAGTTTTGTTCTTCCCGCGGCTCAGCGAGACTTGATATACAGAAATCTTCAGCGTATAGACGCCTCGAAAGAGAAATTTTCTTTCATCGTCATAGGTGATAACAAGAACTCCATCAGCACCTTCGGTAAGATAATTGAGAAAGTGAACAAGGATTCCGCGTTTTTTATGATAGACACTGGAGATCTCGTCTACGATGGAGATGAAGAAAAGTACACATTTTTTCTGAAACAAATCGAGAAATTGCAGAAGCCACTACTCACGGTGATAGGAAACCACGAACTCAAAGAAGGTGGAAGAGGCAGATACTACGAAATCTTTGGGCCTTACTACTACTCGTTCCACGTAGGTAGTGCTTACTTCATACTATTGGACGATGCGAACGAATATCGTTTAGATCCCTGGCAGTTCGAATGGCTCCAGAATGAACTTAAAAAGGCCCAGGCTTTCAAATTCAGATTCGTTTTCATGCACGTACCTCTCTTTGATCCGCGCACAGAGAAGCAACCGGGGTATTCTTTGAGAGATGTTGAAGAAGCGAGGAAATTAATGGATCTCTTTGACAGGTACAACGTATCCATGGTATTCGCATCGCACATTCACGGGTTTTTCAAAGGAGTTTGGGGGAATACACCTTTCATCATCACGGGAGGAGCGGGAGCCGAGTTAGTAGGTACTGATCCAAAGCATTACTTTTACCATTACGTAAAAGTCACAGTGGATCCGAAACAGGGGATTTCCTACGACGTTGTCAAACTCGACAACCCGGACTTCAACGTCGTGGACAGGATATTTTGGGCTATGTGGATATACCTTTATGCGTTCTTCGTGATACATTTTTGGGACATCGTGATAGTCATAGCAGGAGGTTATTTAATAACCGTTTACCTGTTTGCGGATAGAGCGAGGAGGCTTAGGTCGATCATCGATTTCTTCTCCCGCCGCAGATCTTTGCGGTTCCTGTTCAAGAAGTTCGTAAGCCATCTCAAGAAACATTGGTGACCTCCAATTTAAACTTCGCGTTGTGCTTAAACTTGGGCTCGAAGGTTGTTGATATGAGGCTTGCTCTGTCAACATTTGCGAATCCAGGATCATCTCAATGTGATTGTAATTTATATGTCACTTTACATCTGAGATACAGGGTTTTAGAACGACAAGTTCTATAATTCTTTCACACTTTTCAAAACGATGATGAAAAGTTCTTACAAAGGAGTTGAAAGAAGCGTGGATGCGAAAACACGGACCTGTTGGTTAACAAAGGTAAAATATTGACAAATGCATGATTCATTTGACAGTGCTATAATGTGAATGAAACTGTCCACGGAAGGAGGTGAAACGATGAGAGTGGATGGAACCAACGGTTTGAACCTCTGGAGAAACCTCCTCATAAACCAGAACAGAACACAGCTTCTGTTAAATCAACTTTCCACTGCTACCAGACTAACCAGCGCCAATGTCGATGCTGCTGGTATGGCAGTAGCGCAGCAGCTTCGCTCGAGAGTGGAAGGTTATCAACAGGCTCTTTCCAACATCTACGACGGTATAGGCATGTTGAGAACGGCTGAAGGCGGAATGGGATCTATTACAAGCAACCTTCAAAGATTGAGGGAACTAGCTGTGCAGGCCTCTAACGCGACTCTGACTGCTGAAGATCGCGCTGCAATTCAAAGTGAAGCCCAGTCCGTACTGGAAGAGATCAATCGCACTGTTAACACAACGCAGTATAACAACAGGAACCTTCTCAACGGCGAATTCCAGAACGTGGAGCTTCAGGTGGGACCTTCTCCTTCCGACCAGCTCACGGTTTCGATACCAGATTTATCCACGGAAGCGCTGGGATTGAATGAAGTCAACTTGCAAAGCGCTGAAGAGTCTCAAAATGTTATCAGTAGAATCGATCAGGCGATGGAAAGGGTTTCATCCTCACGAAGTATTGTGGGTTCCTTTGTTAACCGTCTTGAGCGTTCTGCTGAGAACGTTGCAAACGCTTTGACGAACGTCACCGCGTCCCTTTCTACCATCGAGGACATGGATATGGCACGGGGGGTTCTTGATCTGGTTCGTTTGAATATTCTTCGTGAGTCGAATCTCGCCGTCACGGCCCAGGCGAACAACCTTTCCCGCAACAATATTCTGAGATTACTGGGATTCTAAAAAAACGAGGGGTGTTGTGATTGATTCCGCTGATCCTCAAATACCGTGATTTCCTTCCGGTCTCCGAGGAGACACCAGTGATTTCTCTCGGAGAAGGGAATACTCCGCTTATTCGCGCGAAAAATATAGAAAAACTTCTTGGCACATCGGTTAAGCTCTTTCTCAAATTCGAAGGCACCAATCCGACAGGTTCTTTCAAAGACCGTGGGATGACTATGGCGATAAGCAAGGCGGTGGAAAAGGGCGCGAAATTCACCATATGTGCCTCCACGGGTAACACCGCCGCTTCAGCAGCGGCTTATTCTGCCAGAGCAGGTATATCGTCTGTGGTTCTGATACCAAAAGGCAAGATCGCCCTGGGCAAGCTGGCTCAGGCGATCGTTTACGGTGCCAGGGTTGTCGAGATCGAGGGTAACTTCGATGATTGTTTGAGAGTGGTGAGAGAACTGGTGGACAATTATCCTTTTGAACTGGTGAATTCACTGAATCCTTATCGCATAGAGGGGCAGAAAACAGCCGCGTTTGAAATAGTTGACCAGCTTGGCGATGCCCCGGATTATCATTTCATTCCGGTTGGAAATGCCGGAAATATAACGGCTTACTGGAAGGGCTACAGAGAATACAGAGAGGCTGGTAAATCGAAAACTTTACCGAAAATGGTTGGGTTTCAGGCGTCTGGTGCCGCGCCAATAGTACTGGGACATGTTGTTGAAAATCCTGAAACGGTGGCAACTGCCATAAGGATAGGGAATCCTGTCAACTGGAAAACTGCCGTCGCAGCAGCGGAAGAAAGTGGTGGAGAGATATCAACTGTGACGGATGAAGAGATTCTTGAGGCTCAATCGATTTTAGCGTCACGTGAAGGAGTTTTCTGTGAGCCGGCATCGGCTGCTTCTGTCGCTGGTTTTATCAAAAAGGTTAAGGAGGGATTTTTCGAGGGTGGTGAGCTGGTTGTTGCTACCCTGACGGGTCATGGTCTGAAGGATCCCAACGTGATTCTTCACAGCGTTGAGAAACCACCGCGAGCAAAACCGACGTCTGCAGATGTCCTGGATGTGATCGGATGGAAAGAATAAAACTGATGGTACCCGCAAGCTGTGCCAATCTTGGTTCCGCATTCGACGTATTGGGTATCGCTGTGAATCTTTACAACGTTTTCGAATTCAGTTTGAGTGATAAAGATGCGTTCATATGTGAGGGGAAGTATTGTAGTCTGGTGAATCCGGAAAAGGTGTTTCAAAAGCTCGATAGCTTGAGCGAGATTCTTGGGATAGAAAGGCCGCCTATTACGTTGAAAGAAGTGATAGAAATTCCCCTCTCTTCGGGCCTTGGAAGCAGTGCGAGTTTTGTGGTGGCAAGTATCTTCGCGTTGAACGAACTGCTCGACTTAAAGTTTGATGAGGGAAAAATCTTAAATGCGGCATCTCTGTCAGAAGGGCATCCGGATAACGTGGCAGCGGCACTTTTCGGTGGTTGTGTTATGTTAAAGAAAAGATCTGAAGGCGTTTTCTGGAAAAGACTTCCATGGCCACATAAATGGAAGATAGTGGTTTATCTGCCGGCTTCGTCGGTTTCCACAGATGATTCAAGAAAAATTCTTCCTGTGGCCTATTCACGTGATACTGTCGTTGATCAGATCTCGTCTGCTGGATTTCTTGTATCGGGTATCCTGATGGAAGATATTGAAATGTTGAAGATAGGTATGGAAGATCGAATGCACCAGCAGTACAGGTTTTTGATATCCCCCGAGTCTAAGCGTGTATTTGAAACATTGAAGTTTTCCACTGATGCTGCGGTTTTTCTCAGCGGTTCAGGCCCGGCGGTTGGGGTCGTTTGCGAGAGCAGCGATGAGCTGCCAGATATTGCGGGAGCTCACAAAATGGAACTTTCGGTATCGGAAGGTGTGATGTTTTCGTGATAAAGGATCTTACGCCTGTTTCGAGGTTTCTTGAAGAGTACGCAGTGTTACCTCAAAGGCTGGACGTTATGAAGGTAAAAACCGTGAACGCTGCGGGATATTATCTTGCCGAAGACGTGTATGTCCCCTCAGATCTCCCGGGATTTTTCAAGAGTCGCGTTGACGGCTACGCTGTCAACTCCAGAGATATCGAAAATGCCAGCCGTTCCAATCCGGTGGAACTGGAGCTGGTTGGCGAAGTGAGAATGGGAGAAGTTGTCACAGAAGTCATGAAACCCGGGCAGTGTGTGTATGTTCCAACAGGCGGAATGATGCCTCCCGGTTCTGATGCTGCGGTGAAGATAGAAGACACGGAGAAAACCACCCGGGGAACCATCAGATTCTTCGAAAGTATAAAGCGGTTCGAAAATACCGTCAGGAAGGATGAAGATTACAGAGCAGGAGATCTTCTTCTGAAGGCTGGAACTTTGCTTTCATCTCATAAAATCATGGGGCTTTTCTACGCGGGTATCGAAGAGGTGACGGTCTACAGAAAAGCCAGGGTGGCAGTTATGAGCACAGGTGACGAGATCATTGAACCGTTCCAAAAACCAGGGCCAGCACAGGCGAGAGATTCAAGTTCTTACTCCATTGTTTTAATGCTGAGAGAAAAAGGTTTCGATGCCGAAAGACTGGGAATAGTAAAAGACGATCCGGAGGCTTTTAAAAAAACCATACTCGACGTGTGGGAAAAGTTCGACGTTTTTCTCGTTTGCGGAGGCAGTTCAGCGGGGAAAAAGGACTTTACGAAGGGTGTTTTCGAAGAGCTTGGAAAACCCGGTGTTCTCGTTCATGGTGTGAGGATGAAACCAGGTAAACCGCTGATATTTGCCATGGCGAACGGGAAGGTTTTGATAGGTCTTCCCGGTCATCCTGTTTCGTCCTACGTCACGGCGAGAATACTCGCCCTTCCAGTTCTTGTGCACATCAGCGGCGGAGTCTACCATCACAACCCCGACGCGAAGGTCATAGCTGCTGAGGATATACCTTCCGAAAAAGAAAGAGAAGAGTACGTCAGGGTGCGATTGATATGGAAAAACGATAGGATCTTCGCTCAACCGATACTTGGAACCTCCTCCATCATTTCCACCGTTGTGAACTCCCATGGACTCGTTCGAGTACCCGCAGGGGTGGATAGAATTCCGGAAGGTTCTGAGCTGGATTTCTTCCGATGGTGATGCAGGGGTGATAGGGATGGAGAAGAAGAGGCTTGCATTCTATGTGATCACCGTGAGTGATAGTGCCAGTAAAGGCGAGCGTGAAGATATCTCAGGGGAGCTCGTGAAGCAGATGATAGAGGAAAACGGGCACGTTATCGCTGGTTTCACGGTAGTGCCTGATGAAATAGAACGGATAAGAGAAACACTTCACTCGCTGAGAAACCGCGTGGATGTTATCATCACAACTGGTGGAACCGGACTTACCACACGCGATGTGACTCCCGAAGCGACTTTAAGCGTTATTGAAAGGCGTGTGACGGGAATAGAGTACCTTTTGATCTGCAAGGGTGTTCAGAAAACGCCCAAAGCGGCGCTTTCGAGAGCGGTGGCAGGTGTTATGGGGAAAACGCTTGTGATAAACCTGCCGGGTAGTCCCAAAGCGGTAAGGGATTATATGCCGATCGTTCTCGAAATAGTACCCCACGCAGTGGAAAAGATCAACGATGATCCCAGACCGTGTGGTGAGATATGAGGCTCTGGTCACTGCATCCAAGGTATCTCGATACAAAAGGCTTGCTGGCTGTGTGAAGAGAAGGATTACTTGCGAAGAAGGTCCTGGAAGGTAAAACAAGAGGGTACAGAAACCATCCCCAACTGATACGCTTCAAAAGAACAGATGATCCTGTTCGCATGATAAACGCATATCTTTACTGGGTTTATGAAGAGTCGAGAAAACGCGGTTATAAATTCGATTCCAAGAAGATAGAATGCGTTGAATTGAGGGAGAAATTGCCAGTAACGCGGGGTCAGCTTGATTACGAATTCAGACATCTTCTTGGAAAGCTTTCATTACGCCAGAAAGAACTTTACTATAATCTTCGCTCGATAACCGTTATCGAACCTCATCCGATCTTTTATGTCATTCCCGGTGAAGTGGAAGAATGGGAGAAGATTGTCGGCTGATCTGAATTTATCTGAGGCTTTCGCAATCTACGATTTTGGAAGAAAAGAGGATTGTTTCGAGTTCCTGATCGTTATTTATAGTTTGTAGATCTTTCCCGGTGAGCCTTTTTAAGAATCTCAATTTTGTCGAAGGTCGGAGCCCCCAATCTTCTAAACGTTCAAGCGCGTTTTCAATGAACTCATTTCTTTTCCCATCGAAGACCACAGCGCCTTCGTGAAACACCAGAAAGCGATCTGCTGTGAAGAGAAACGCATCGACATCGTGAGTGACAACGATCCACGTTTTCTTCATCTCCCGGTATTTTTTTAGAAAATCCAAGAGCTGTGAGCGCGCCTTTGAATCCAGTCCAACGAGAGGCTCGTCCATTACGAGGTATTTTGGGCTGTAGGAAAGAACAGAAGCAATGGCCACCCTCCTTTTTTCTCCACCAGAAAGCTCGAAGGGATTCCTGTCGAGTATTTCTTCTTTTATTTCCAGAAGTTCCAGAGTATCGTTCAACGATTTTTCCAGGTCCGCACTATTGGTTGAGTGGAAGTTCTTCGGTGCATAGAGTATCTCTTCCTTCACGGTTGGAAGAAAGAACTGGTGTTCGGGATACTGTAACACCACTCCTACTTTTTTTCTCACTTCTTTTATATTGCTCTGCTTATCGGTGGTAATCAGGCCATCCACAGATACATATCCCTCTGTGGGAAAGAGTACGCCGTTACTCAATAAAACAAAGGTGGTCTTTCCGCTACCTGTGGCTCCAAGAACGCATACACTTTCGCCTTCTTTTATTTCAAGAGAGATCCCTTTTAAAGCTAGTCTGCTGAAGGGGGTGCCTTTTGAATATTCATAGCTCACCTTCTCAAAGACTACTGGCAATTCGCATCACCTTTTTCAGAGACAACGGGTTGGCACCACAGCGTTTTAAAATGTTGAATTCGAAGGTCTCGGGAAAGAATTCATCGTAAAACTCGAGCCAGGGTCCCGGACCGTCTATATTCGCAGCTACTTTTCCCTTATCGAGTATCACTATCCTGTCGCAGAGACTCATTTCACCCGCGTCGTGAGTGGCAAGAAGGATTCCATGTCCTCTCGACTTAAGGTTTTCCAGCACGTCCAGAACCTCAGCTTTACCTTTTGGGTCTATCATGGAAGTGGGTTCGTCGAGGGCTAAAAAGCGTGGCTCCATTGCCAATATGGACGCCAGCGCCAGTCTCTGTTTCTGGCCACCGGATAGTGTTCCTGGAATCCTGGATTCCATACCCGTTAAACCTACATATTCGAGCGCCCTCTTGGCTCTAACGATCATTTCCTCCCTTGGAATGCCCAGATTCTCCAGCCCGAATACGACGTCTTCGATCACCGTTGAACCCACAATCTGATTTTCCGGGTTCTGGAAAACGTATCCCACAAAATCTCTTAACTCATCCGCTGAAACTTCTCTATCTTCGACGAAAATCCTCCCTTCTGTGACCGGCAGAAGTCCGGAGATTATTCTCAGAAGTGTTGATTTGCCCGAACCGTTTGGCCCGACAAGGCAGACGGTCTCTCCTTCTTTTAAAGAGAGATTTACATCCGAAAGGGCACGATCCGTGGCATGAAGGTAACGAAAGGAAACATTTCTGAGTTCGATCTTCACTTCGATCTCTTCCTTTCAAAAGCTTCGTAGGCTACAGGCACGAGAAAGAGTGTGAAAAGCATCGAAAAGAGCAAACCCAGCACGACCGTCCATGCGATGGGAGATTCCAGCTGTGAGCCTTCGGCCTGCACGATGGCGACGGGAAGCAAACCGATTATCGTGGTGAATGAAGACATGAGTATTGGGCGCAGGCGATCCCTCGCACCTTTAACGACTGCCTCTCTGAGGTTCATCTCTGTCTGATACTGTCTTATAAGGGCCACCATGACGATCGCGTTGTTCACCACGACTCCCACAAGGGTTAGAGCTCCGATCAACACAGGAACGTTTATGGGGAAACCGAACACGACAACGGAGAAAGCTACGCCGACTGCGGCCATTGGAACCGTAAGGAAGATGATGAAAGGACGCTTCAGGGATTCAGTCTGAGCGGCCAGAAGCATGAAGACGAGTATAACAGCTACAAGGATGGCGAATTCGAGATCTCCAAGTGTTTCGTCGAGTGACTTTTTCTGGCCTCCTATTTCGTATTCCAGATCACTGAATTCAGGACTTTTGAGGACTTTTTCAACCTCTCTGGAGACATCTCCAAGGGATGAGGTGATCTTTCTTATTTCAACATATGCCACTCTTCTTCCCATGTTGTGATCTATACCGAGAGGCAGTGTTTCTCTGTTCATGCGTGTTAGCATCCCGAGAAATATCTGTTTTCCGATGGCGCTCCAGAAACTGAGACGGGGAAGATCGGCCAGCGTCTGTGCGCCCTTTATTCGCAGTTTCAGAGGAAGAATTTCGCTGTTGATCTCAACATTGCCCAGGTTTTTCCCCAGGGTGTAGGGTTGAAGTTGAGTGAATACCTGAGCGGGAAGCATTCCGTTTACAGCGGCAGCGTTCCGGTTGATTTCGAGTTTTACTACTTCTCTCGTTTCATCCACACTCGTGACAACTTCTTCAACACCAGGAATCTCTTTCAAGCGTTCCTTTAGCTTCAAAGCTTGTTCTTTGATATGGTCCAGTGAATCGCCATAGACCATTATCATGACGGGGCTTCCAAAAAGTATGGACAGTTCCTGTGAAGATGAGGTCACTTCGACTTCGAGTTCTTCTGGTCGTACTCGCTGTACGATGTCCACCAGCTTCCTGCGTTTTTCTTCGAGGGATCTGTAAGGTCCTGTGAGCATTACGTACATCGTCGCGCGGTTTTCGCTGGCACCAAATACCTGCGAATAAACGCTCGTCACACCTACTTCTGTATACAGGGTTTCTATTCCGAGCTCGTCTTTATGTTTCAGAAGCGCTTCTTCAACAGTTGAGACCAACTCCGCTGTCCTGGTATAAGGGTATTGAGATGGGGCCTTGAAGTTCAGCTGAATTCTATCGCTGGCGATCTCCGGCATGAAACTGAATGGTTTGTTAGCGAAAACGATTACAGCGGTAAGAAGCGCTATTGAAGAGATGGTGATGACGATCCACTTTTTGTTAAGGGCCTTATCAAGCGTTCTGGCGTACCAGTTTCTCAATCGCTCGAAACCCTTCCATTCGCGCGGTTTGATCCACCGTGCGGCAGCGGGAATTACCAGAAGGGAGACCAGGAGAGAAGAAGCAAGCGCAAGAGCAAAACTGATTGCGAAGTATTTGAAGAGCGTTGCGGCAAAGCTTCTGGTGAAGGCAAAGGGAACGAAGACCACGGCTGTGGTCACCGTGGAGGCGAATATGGCTCCCCAGACCTCCGCCGTGCCTTTACCAGCGGCTTCTGTGTATTTTTTTCCCAGAGAAAGATGACGGTATATGTTTTCGAACACCACTATTGAATTGTCAACAAGCATTCCAACCGCCATTGTCAGTCCGCCCAATGTCAGAAGATCCAGATTGATACCGAAGAAATACAGCAGCACCAGCGCCATGGTGAGCGACAAGGGTATAGAGAGGGCGATAATAACCATGGGTAGGAACCCTTTGAGGAATATAAGCACCACAAGGGAAGCTACTGCCGCTCCTATCAACAGGTTCCTTGTCAGGTTGTTCACAGATCTTTCTGTGAAACGAGCTTGATTGAGGATTTCGCGATATTCTATCCCTTCTGATTCCAGTGCTTTTCGCAACCGTCTGATCAAACTCACAGTGTTTGTGGAAGCTCTTTTCCTTACAGCTATGATTTCCTGGGGTTTTCCATCTACATGAATCGTCCCCTGCATTTCTTCGTATGATTCCCTGATTTGAGCGATCTGTTTCAATCTCACCGGAATCATCACGGGAAGAGAAGAGGTATTTCCGGGGTTAACCGCAGAGAGTCCTTTCATACCTTTGAAACCGACTATCAGGTTCTCAAGATCTTTGATGCTTTTGAAGCGGGCGTCGACCGATACCTGATACTCGTTCCCCTCTCCATCCTCAAGCTGACCGAATGGGTAGACGGCGTTACCTGCGAGGAAGTATTCCACGACTGAAGGGTCGAGTTCGTACTTTTGGAGCTGTTCTGGATCTATTTCTACCTCTATGTACTTTTCGGGTTTTCCCATAACCTCGACAGTAGAAACTCCCGGGACTCTTCTCACAAGACCGATAGCGCGATCAACATCCTCTTCTCGGACCGAAAATGCGTAGACAGGTATGATCGATGGGTCTATTTCCACCACCATGGGATTGACTCCTTCAGGAAGGAATCCCCTGGAAACATTCACAGATCTTTGAAGTTTCGCTATCGCTTCGCCTGCATCTACTCCCCACTCGAATTCCACAAAAACGTATCCCAGACCGTCGTAGGCGGTTGAATAAAATCTCTTCACCCCGTCCACAAGACTTACTGCATCTTCCAGAGGCTTTATGACGAGCTCCTCGATTTCCTGGGCGCCAGCTCCCATGTAAGAGGCTACAACTATCGCGTAGGGATAGTCGAGAGAAGGCAGAAGCTCCAGGTACATGTTGGAAAGCGATACAAAGCCGAGGATAACAACCGCTAACAGTAGCATCAGGACTGCGATGGGCCTTTTTGAAGCTCCTTCGGCGATTTTCTCCACGTCATTCGCCCTCCTTAAACAATCTGAGTTGATCGGCTCCGAAATGTTTCTTTCTTGTCCTTGCTATCTGCTGTACTTCAGCGTTTGAAAGAATCCTCAGGCTTTTATCGAGCCGGGATTGAGACTCTATGATCTCAAGGATTTCACTTGCACGTTTTGTGACGGGCTCCGGTATCCCCGCGAGTTTTGCCACCTCAACTCCGTAACTCTTGTCTGCCGCACCGTCCACAACCTTGTGTAGAAAGAGTACGCCCTGGGGTGTTTCTTTCACAAGAACGGCCTTGTTCACTATCCCAACGTACATTCTCGAAAGTTCTGTTAGTTCTGCAAAATGTGTGGCGAAGATCACATACGCTTTTATAACGTTGTGAATGTACTCGGAAACCGCCCAGGCTATGCTTATTCCGTCAAAGGTGGCGGTGCCTCTTCCAACCTCATCGAGTAAGATCAGGCTCTTTTCAGTGGCATGGTTCAGTATGGTGGAAACCTCCGACATTTCAACCAGAAACGTGCTCTTTCCCGATGTTACGTCGTCCCTTGCACCGATCCGTGTGAATATTCTGTCGAAGATCGGAAGAATAGCCCTGTCGGCTGGAACGAAAGAGCCTATCTGAGCCATGATGGCTATAAGCCCAACCTGTCTCAGATAAGTTGATTTACCGCTCATGTTCGGTCCGGTGAGTATCACAAACCTGTTCTTCTTATCCAGAACCAGATCGTTTGGAATGAACTGTTCTACATAGCGTTCCACAACCGGATGTCTCGAATTGATGAGTTCGAGTTTACCTTCCGATGAAAACACAGGTCTCACATAATTGTGCTTTAAAGCTGTTTCCGCAAAGGAGGCCAGAACGTCTATCGTTGCAAGCCATCTGGCGAGCTCTCTTAGTTGCTTTGTCCTTCTGGTAACCTCGGCACAGATTTCAGCGAAAATGGTCTTTTCGAGTTCCTCTACTTTCTCCTGTGCCGACAACACTTTTTCTTCATATGCTTTAAGCTCAGGCGTGACAAAACGTTCCGCGTTGACGAGTGTTTGTTTTCTTTCGTACTCCGGGGGTACTTTAGAAACCTGACTTCTCGAAACCTCTATGTAATATCCGAAAACCTTGTTGTATCCCACCTTCAGATTCGGTATACCGGTTTTCATGCGTTCTTTGACCTCGAATTCTCTCATGACCTTCTCCCCGCCGGAGAGGAGCTCGCGATACTCATCGAGTTCTTTGGAATAACCTTCACGAATCACTCCACCGCTGCCTACAGGGCCTTCCGGATTTTCAGAGATGGAGAGCTGTAAGAGATTTGAAAGCTCTTTACATGGGTCAGGTGATTCCAGAAGCCTCACTAATTTGGCATTAGTCTGGAGAGCTTCCGCGATTGCCGGTACCATCTGGAGGGTGATCCTCAGGCCCACGAGATCTTTGGGTGAAGCCTTTCCCAGATTCACACGAGTGACTATTCTTTCAACATCGAACACGTTTCCCAGGTACTCCCTGATTTCCGCCAGAAGTGTTCTATCGTTCACGAATGTTTCCACAATGTCAAGCCTTTTTTCTATGGTATCTCTGTTCAGAGAAGGGGCTACCAGCCATGTCTTTAAAAGTCTCGCTCCCATCTGGGTTCTGGTGTTTTTCAGTGTGTGGTAAAGGCTGACTGGTTTACCGCTCGAGGAGCTCACCAGCTCGAGATTCTCGACTGTACTCGAATCGAGAATCATGGTATCGCTCTTTTTGAAGGCCACCGGAAGTGCGAGATGTCTTACTTCCGAGCGCTGCATAAATCCAAGATAGCGGAGCATGGATGCGGCCGCCCATACTTCCTCTTTAGACAGTTCAAGTGGGTCGAGGGTGGCGAGAGAGTAATGTTTTTTGATTTCCTCCTCGGCCGTACTCTTGTCGTAAAACCAGTCATCGAGATAATCGATATAAAGGGAAGGATAGAACTTTTTCAGTTCTCTTCCTAAGGTTCTTTCCTCAAGAGGCAGAAGAATTTCGCGTATATCGCCCCTTTCAAGGAGATCACCCAGAGTTTCTCTGGAGAGCCTCCCTACGTAGAACTCACCAGTGGAGACATCACAGAGAGAAAATGCGTAGTCCTCTCCGAGAGGGTAAAGCAGAAGCGCGAAGTTGTTTTCCTCGCCGAGCATCCCATCTTCCACGACTGTGCCGGGTGTTACTATTCTCGTTACTTCCCTTCTCACAAGTCCCCTGGCCTGCGAAGCGTCTTCCATCTGGTCGCAGATGGCCACCTTGTACCCGGCGTCTACAAGTCTTTTGAGATAGTTATCCAGAGCGTGATAAGGTATTCCCGCCATGGGGACACCGTTTCTCTGCGTCAGGACGATCTGGAGTTCCTGGGATACCGTTTTAGCATCATCAAAGAAGGCCTCGTAGAAGTCCCCGAGGCGGAATAGAAGTATGGAATCCTTGTGTTCCTCTTTCAGCGCCAGATATTGACGCATCATCGGTGTTAACTTTCGGGGATTCATCACACTTCAAGCTCTTTCAGAAGTTTTTCAAGGCGTTCAACCCTTGCTTTCAAATCGCTGTATTCTTCACGTTTTTCGTTAACCACTTCTTCAGGGGCTTTAGCCAGGAACTTTTCATCGTTCAGCTTCTTTTCGAGCCTGCTGAGCTCTTTCGAAAGCTTCTCGAGCTTTCCTGAGATCCTCGCTCTCTCACGTTCAATGTCGAGCTCCCTGAGAGAAACAAAGACCTCAAAAGAGTCGTCCACATAAGCGACCGCTGAACGTTCTGGCTTGGAGCCCACCAGCTCGATTTTTGAAAGATTGCCCAGCTTTGCCACGTAATCTTCGAAGGCACTGTTAAAAGAGTGATCACGGGAGATATAGTATACATCAACCTTTTTGGACTGTGGCATATCCATTTCCGCTCTGACGTTCCGAATGCCGCGCACGGCGTTCATGATCAGGCTGAAAAGCCTTTCAGATTCTTCGTCTACCAATTCTTCCTGAACTTCTGGCCAGGAAGAAATGGTTATTGAAGGTTCTGTTCTCCCGGGAAGTTTGCTCCACAGCTCTTCTGATAGAAACGGCATGAACGGATGAAGCAGTTTAAGGCTGTTTTCAAGCACGTGCACCAAAACGTTCTGAACCGTTTTACGTTCTGAACCGTCGTTTAATCTGAACTTGGATGACTCTATGTACCAATCGCATAGTTCGTTCCAGAAAAATTCATAGACTGCTTTCGCGGCGATGTTGAACTCGTAATTCTCTATGGCCTCGCTCACCTGAAGCACCACTTTTTGCAATCGAGAAAGAATCCATCTATCGTCTAAGGAGAGTTTTAGCTCTGAAAGGGGTATTTTCTCGTAACCATCGAGATTCATCAGAACGAAACGCGAAGCGTTCCATATCTTGTTTGCGAATCTCCGATAGGATTCGAAGAAACGCGGGTCGAGCTTTATATCCTTTCCTTGTGCCGCCAGCATCGCCAGGGTGAACCGCATGGGATCTGCTCCGTATTCTTCTATTACATCCAGTGGATCTATTCCGTTACCCAGTGACTTGCTCATCTTTCTGCCGTATTTGTCTCTTACGAGTTGATGGATGTACACATGCGAAAACGGTTTTTCTCCCATGAATTTAAAGCCCATGACTATCATCCTGGCAACCCAGAAGAATATGATATCAAAACCCGTCACCAGCAGGCTTGTGGGGTAGTATTTCTCAAGGTCAGGCGTTTTCTCCGGCCAGCCAAGAGTGGAGAAGGGCCATAAAGCAGAGCTGAACCAGGTGTCCAGCACATCGGGAACCTGCCAGATGCGATCGCTCCCGCATGATGGACAGCTGTCGAGCTCTTTTTCACTTGCCGAGACGTGACCGCAGTCGTCACAGTACCAGATCGGGATGCGATGCCCCCACCACAGCTGACGGCTTATACACCAGTCCCTGATGTTGTACATCCAGTTGAGATAAACCTTAGTCCATCTTTCAGGGTAAAATCGTATCTCGCCTTCTTCCACCGCTTTTATCGCGGCTTCAGCGAGGGGCTTCATTTTCACGAACCACTGATCTGAAATCTTGGGTTCGACAACAGAATGGCATCTATAGCAGTGCCCTACAGAGTGCTGGTAATCCTCCACCTTTTCTATAAAACCTTCGCGTTCGAGGTCATCGACGATGGCTTTTCGGGCTTCGTACCTATCCATGCCCTTGTACCTTCCACCATTTTCGTTCACGCGTGCCTGATCATCGAATATATCGACTATCTCGAGATTATGTCTTTTGGCTATTTCAAAATCATTGGGATCGTGCGCGGGTGTGATCTTTACGGCCCCGGTTCCAAATTCCGGGTCCACGTACTCGTCAGCGATGATCGGAAGCTCCCTTCCGACAAGCGGCAGGATCGCTGTTTTTCCAACATAGTCCTTGTATCGACCATCTTCGGGATTCACCGCCACAGCGGTATCTCCCAGCATGGTCTCGGGCCTCACCGTGGCAACGGTAATATGTCCTCCTTCTTTCAGTGGATACCGAACGAAGTACAGTTTGGCCGTTTCTTCTTCGTGTTCGACTTCCTCGTCAGAAAGCACCGTTCCACATCTTGGGCACCAGTTTACCATGTACTTTCCCTTGTATATGAGTCCTTCATTGAAAAGGCTGACGAAAACTTTCCTTACAGCCCTGTTCAAACCTTCATCAAGGGTGAAGCGTTCGCGTGTCCAGTCCACGGAAGCCCCAAGGGCTCTGATCTGCCTTGCTATCTCTTTACGGTACGTCTTCGCCCAGTCCCAGACTATCTTCAAAAACTCTTCTCGACTGAAATCCTCTTTCCGTTTACCCTGCGTTTCCATCAGGTGACGTTCGACTGCGTTCTGTGTGGCTATACCCGCGTGATCTTCACCAGGCAACCATAACGTGTCGAACCCTTTCATCCTTTTGTATCTCACCACTATATCCTGAAGGGTCATGTTCAACGCGTGCCCCATGTGTATTCTCCCTGTGATGTTGGGAGGAGGGATTACCACAACGAAGGGCTCTCCCGAACCCTTAGGGACGAAAAAGCCGTTTTCTTCCCAGTAGCGGTACCATTTCTCTTCTATCGCAGAAGGATCGTAACGTGTTCCTATTTCCACGAAACCACCTCCGTTTTTATGTCTATTTTAGCACTTGAAGATAACCTGAGAAGGAAGTCAGTTGGGCGATGAAAAGGCCGCACCAGAAAAGTGCGGCCTCATCTTAGAGCCACGTACTATAAGGAAAAAATCACTCTTTTAGAACGCAGATGGATGAAGGCTCGTTTACCAGAAGTGCCAGGGTCTCTGAAATGGAGAATTCAAAGCGATCTTCAACAGGTCCAATAAAGCCAACGGTCAGGTCCTGACCCAGAATTATGGATGTGTAAACGTCCGAATCGTTCAAGAGGAGACCGCAGTTTTTCAAAGCGGGGGCTTTGTATATACCTTTAACCATCATTGATAAATGTTCAAGTTCTGTTTGATTTCCGCTATCGTATCTTCTGAAAAGCAGGTTGTATCTATCAGGCGAAAGAGCGAGAAGGTAAGGACCGTGAAATCCAGCTTCGTCCAGTTTCGTAATGGCTTTAATGATGTCGGAAACAGCCTGACCGACGTTGTCCCATTTGTTTATTTCAGAAGAAAGAACTCCCGGGGTGTTAATCAATCCATGTGAATTTACTCCATGAAAAACCACCCTGTCTTCGAGTTTGCAGCATTCAACAATCGCGTTCACAAGAGGCCCAAGCTCCAGTTGTACGCTTTCCTTCTCATAGCTGGCGATATCCCTGCGCGAAAGAGTGAAAGATCTGAATATTTGAAATAGAGGAATGACCTTACCAGCGCTGAGACCAGGCTCGATCTCTTCTTCACCGAGGGAAAGATGTTTCATACCAAGACCGAAGGGGCCTTTAACTGATATGATTTTTCTCCCTGTGAGATGAGATTTCGCTACTTTGAGGACAGTTTCATCAATCAGTTGCCAGAACTTTTGGCTGAAAGGCGCATCTTCGCGCATTAAGAATTTGTTCGGCATTATCACTCACCCTCTTTCATAGAACCAATCGTTGGTTCTTCATTTGGTTCTGATTCCATCATCTCCTCCACCTCTTTAGCTCCTTCAGCCATGTACCTAGCTTCATCTTTTGTCAATATCTCGAGCAGTTTCGTGAACTCGCCGATATGCACCCTTTCTTCGTTCGCTATGTCGATGAGGACCTTCTTGGCCAGTGGATGGTCCGTTGCTTCCGCATGCGCCATGTACAGATGCACAGCTTCGTGTTCAGCTGCGATGTTCAATCTTATGGCTCTTATCAATTCGGAAAGTGTCATTTTCCTCTCCGGAACCTTGCCACTGAAGGGATTGACAAACTCAGGCATTTAAACACACCTCCTGAAATTTTGGATTCTGAAAAATTATAGCACCAGCTGTTATAATATGCAAAGCGATAGCTCTGAGGAGGTTTTCGCATGCTTCTCGAGTTTCAGAAGAACGAGATCACAGAATATGTTGTCTATACCAAACTCGCCAAGATGAACCCCGAAAACTCGGAAATTTTGTTGAAGATCGCATCAGATGAACTGAATCATTACCACAGGATTAAAGAAAAGACAGGTAAAGATGTCAAACCAAACTTTTTGAAAGTGTACTTTTATATTACCCTCGCAAAGATTCTCGGTTTGACTTTCTCATTGAAACTCATGGAAAGAAACGAAGATAGAACTCAGGCCGCATACAGCACATCCAATGACGAATTGCTCAAAGAACTTGTTGAAGATGAGAAGGAACATGAAGAATCATTGCTCGAACTTTTGAGTGAAGAGAAACTCGATTATATTGGATCTATGGTGCTTGGTCTGAATGACGCTCTTGTTGAGCTCACAGGGGCTCTTGCCGGACTGACTTTTGCCATTCAGAAAACCTCTATTGTCGCGCTGTCAGGTATTATAACCGGGATCGCCGCGGCGCTGTCGATGTCGGCATCTGACTATCTCGCGAGAAAGTCGGAGGGTGGAGAAAGAAATCCTTTTAGGTCAGCTCTATATACGGGAATAGCTTATATAATCACGGTGATAATTTTGACTTTTCCATATTTGATATTCGGTAATCCTTTCGCTGCTCTGGCGCTGACGATAGTCAACGCTGTTCTCATCATTTCCGTGTTCACTTTTTTCGTTTCGGTGGTGAAGGATCAGGACTTTAAAAGGAATTTTCTCGAGATGTTTCTTATAAGTATGGGCGTGGCGGTTGCTTCGTTTTTCATAGGTGTTTTTGTGAAACAGTTCTTCAATGTAGAAATCTAATATCGGAGGTGACGGTGATGCACTGCGTGAACCAGGAAAAGAATTTGAAAAGATGCAATTGTTCCTACCCTTCCTGT
>DPRG01000075.1 GCA_003538775.1 Thermotogae bacterium | reverse complement strand
GTGAAGGTCGTGTGATCACGTGCATTTTGTGGGAGAAAAAGGCAGAAAAACTCGCGGCTCGGTAATTGTTTGCGTAAGCGCTCGCTTGGCGCTTCGCAAGACTTAGAAACCGAGATGTTGTTATGGGAAGGAAAAGGCAAAAAACGCTCAGCGCTCGTGAAGGTCGTGTGATTAACATGAATTTTGACTCCTGTAATTCAGATTTTATCAGCAGGAGGGAGTTTTTGTATCATTTGAAATCTGAGTGATTATAGAGCATTTGTTTGTCTTTTATTAAACAAATTTTCACACTGCCCGGTAGTCAGAAATGAGCTGGAACTGTTCGTAATTAAAATGTAAATTGTATTGTATAGACTATACTGTGTATAAATTTATGAACGGAGGTGAATATTTATGGCGAAAGTGACAAGAGAAGTAGTGGAAAATGCGGGTGTGGATCTGGACAAACTTTTGAAGTTGTTGATCAAAAATGCGGCTGCGGAACTCACAACGTACTATTACTACACGATCCTGAGAGCCAACTTACTGGGGCTCGATGGAGAAACGCTGAAGGAGATAACCGAAGTGGCTCGTATCGAGGATAGGAACCATTTTGAAGCGTTGGTTCCTCGGATTTATGAACTCGGAGGAAAACTTCCAGATGATATGAAAGAATTTCACGATCTTTCGGCGTGTCCACCGGCGAGATTACCGGAAAATCCCACGACGGAAGAGATTCTTAAAGTTCTCGTGGCAGCGGAAAGATGCGCAGTCAGAGGTTACACTCAGATATGCAACATGACCGCAGGTAAGGATCACAGGACTTATGATCTTGCGCTTTCAATCCTTCACGAGGAGATCGAACATGAATCCTGGTTCTCGGAATTTCTTGGAGAAGGACCATCTGGCCACTTCATGAGACGCGGAGAAACATCTCCTTTTGTCTCTAAATTTCTCAAGTGATGCGTTTTTGGATAATGATTTGAAAGGCGTGCTTCAGCACGCCTTTTCTTATGCTGTTAGAATCGTAGTGTGGTAGAGTCAGTGAAAGTTGAGAATGAGAGGCTGATGGTATGTTGAAACAGCTCTTAACTGTTTCTTTGATGTTCTTCTTTTCGGTGATATTGGCTTTTCAAACTTCGAGCATTCCTGTGGATGGTTACCCGTGGAGGCTGGATGTGATCGAAAAAGATGGGGTCAGTTATCTGGCGGTTATTGACAGGATCGACTCTCAGTTTATCCTGGTCAATACCAGTACGTTTGAGCAAAATGCAATCCCTCTTCCTCTTTATCCTTCCGATTTGCTTGTGAAGGACGGTGTTGTTTACGTTACAACCGTTGAAGAGGGAAAGATAGTCGAGGTCGATCCTTTTGCTGCTACTGTGACTCGAGAAGTTGCGACCGGGAAACATGTATTCAGGTTTTTGGATGGCGCGGGTACGGGAGGTTTTCGCGTTTTGAGTATGGATGGAACACTTTTGGACTTCGACGCTGATCTGAACATCACAGGTGTCTATAATCTGCCTCGCTTTTCCCTTGATGTGGCCTTCTGGGGCGATTATCTCATCAGCCTTAACAGTGAAAACTATGAGACCATATGGGGGAAGTTTTTTGAGGGCGGAGAGACGGGTGTGTATATTCAGAACCTTTCCACAGGGGAAACGTATGAATTTTACGGAGGAAAGATTCCTTCATGGATTCATGTGAATGATGACAGGTTGTATAGCCTCTCATACTGGGATGGGTACCTTGTGGCTTTTACGGAGGATCTTCAGATCGCGGGCGAGATAGAGACAGGAGCTAAAGTGAACAGTCCACTGTGGATGGAAGATTACTGTTACCTGCTGGATTTTGACGATTCTGAGCTTGTAAAGATCGATCTGAGGAACTTTGAAGTTGAAAACAGGGTGAAGCTCTCGGGAAGGGGCCCGGTGGTACTCGAAAAAATAGGAAGGTATTTCTTTGTGCTGAACGTGCTTGACGATTCTGTGGATGTTGTCAGCGCCGATTCAATGACTGTGGAGGCTCATGTAGCGGTGGGGAAGTATCCCATAGACATTGTGAAAATAGACGAGCACCGTGCGGCTGTGGCGTGCGAGGAGTCCGGAGAAATATTTCTTCTATGGTATAATAACCCCACGAACCCACGGTAGGTATCTATACAGCGAGGTGGTATTAATGAGAAGGTTTGCGGTGACGTTTTTGGTGCTGATTTTACTTGGTATTTCGGCGGCTCTTTTTGCTAAGTTCACGCCGTATGTCGATGTGGATGTCGCCATGAGGATAGCCTTTATAGAAAAAAAGGATCCCATTCTGATGTTTTCTAGCGATTCCTGTTATTACTGCAAGAAGTTCAAAAGTGAAGCCTTTGTTAACGAAACGGTTGAAAAGCTCCTGAACGCGAACTTTGTCTTCGTTGAGGTTTTTTATAACAAACTCAAGAAAACAACGGCTTTTGGAGAAGAACTCGATTACGGGCAACTTTTCCAGATGTTCGGTGTGAGGGGCACCCCAACGTTCTGGTTCTTAACAGAGGCGGGCACACCTGTGACCTACCTTCCCGGTTACGTACCACCGGACACGTTCTCGAAGATCCTAAGGTACATGGCTCAAGAGCTTTACAAAAAGGAAGTTGAATTCTCAAAATATGCAGAGGGCGAGGATGATTATATGGGGACTCCCCTTATTCTCACCGTCAGCCAGGAAGACGCGGAATTCGTTCTTGAAAAAGATCCACTGGCTGTCAGGATTGATTCCCTTCCAAAGGTTGTTGATCCTTTCAAGGTTTATGTGACTTCCGACAGGTCACTGGCGGAAAAACTCCTCGAGAAGGGAGTTTACAGAATACTCTTTGTGGAAGGATGAACACGCCACTGGCGAAAGACGAAAAGTTTTCCCGATCTGAACCGGACGCTGACATGTTTTCCCAGCGCCACATTGCTGATTGTCATCGTTTCGGTATGAGACATCTCGTAATCGCTAAGTTCATATTCGAATCCCTGTAAGGTGAGACCTTCTACTTTATCTCCAGCGCAGAGAAATGACCATATTTGACCGGGATAGGATTCGAGTGTTCCGGGTTCTTTCAAAAGGAAGCTTTCCCAGTCGAGGTTTCTCAGAATTATATCCGCGTGCTGGTATTTCTCCAAAAGTCGAAAAGACACCATCGTTTGATCCGGCCTGTCTCCCCATGCGCCGAAGACGATTATCGGTTTGTCATCGAATTCCGCGGCTTTCATGAGCGCGAGTTCGAGATCTATGTAGTCCTTCTTTTGAGGGTATTTGATGATCGTTACGCCGTTTTCTTCGCACCATTCTATCGCTTCCGATGATGCCGAATCGAGATCCCCGATTAGAAAGTGCGGAAGCAGGTTCCATTTGAACAGAATGTTGACGCCTCCATCGGCAGCGATCACAGTATCGTGGGTCAAGATTTTGAGTTCTTCTATCAGCTCATCCTCTATCTTTCCGCCAGCGAATACGTATATCATGATTTCACCAGCATATGACGGTATTTGTTCACCGTTCGACGGGATATGTTTATTCCAAAGGCTTTTAGTCTTTCGGCGATTTCTTTGTCGGTGAGGTGGGGTTGCTCTTGGAGGATTTCAGAGATCTTGAAGAGCGCCTCTGCTCGTTGTCCGGAATCTCCGAAGAAGAAGTTCAAAGGATGCAAGCCTCGAGGGGAAAGAACATACTTTGAATTCACCGCCCTGCTGGCGGTGGATTTGCTGTGCTCGACGTGTTTTGCGAGCTCGCTTATCGAGATTCTTTTCACTTCGTTCGTTCTTTCAAGAAAGTAGTCTCTGTTGAGGTCTATCAACACCTGAGCGATAGCGGTAAGGGTTTCTTCACGTTTCTTAAGACCGTAGATCAGGGCGTCAGCCTTCTTTTTCATCTTCTTTAGGAATCTTTTCGACCGAGCATCCCCGTTTTCCATGAGCTTTAGATAGTAGCTGGAGAGTTTTATATCCAGATGGCGAATTTCGAATTTGAGCTCCTCCCCACACATCGAAATAATTATGTCGGGTTCTATAAAGTGCGTCGCGTGGTCTTCGTTTGCAAAGCCTGTTGAAGGGTAGGTGTTATCTCCCCTGAGTGTGAAGCACTCTTCTTCGCTTTCCGCTGCTGTACCTGCCGGTGCGAACTCCCTGAGCGCCTCTCTTGCGGCTGTGATAGTCTGCGGGGATACGCCCAGCTCTTCTGCTATTTCCTGTATGGTTGAGGAAAGAAGGCCTCTCGGATCGAGGCGGTAGATGATCTCAAGACAGAGTTTTTTCAGCTCTTCGGACATTTCTGAAAGCTCCACCAGTTCGATCAGATGTTCCTTGAGGCTTTTTCCAGTGAGGGAAAGGCGGTCGAAGAACTCCATGTCTTTCAAAGGAAGGGGATTTAGGTCTTCGAAGTCAAAAAGAGGGTTCTCCTCTATCTCTTTTGAGATATACTCTTCCAGCTCCACAAAAGGCAGCTGGAGGCACAGAAGGGCTTGTTCCATACGTGGAGTAATGATCAAAAGCTGTTTTTGTGAAAGTTCATTTTTGAGTTTCATACCGTTTCAGATCCTATATATTCAATCCTGATGGCATGCAGATTATCGTTCCCACCTTAAGATCGAAAATCTTTGAGGAGTTGGCTGGTTTGAGTATCATGGCTGTGTCGAGTCCTCTTCCCGTGCCTCCGCACGAAACGATCCATTCGTCCGTTCTTACAAGTCCCGCGTCTGCAGCCATTATGGCGATTTCCACAGCCACTTTTACACCTTCTGAAAACATCCTGAGCGCGTTCGCCACGATTTCTGCGGGATACAGTCCCCCGAATTTCTTGCGGAAGGTTCTCTCAACACCGGAGAGCGCGTGCGTGGTTGTGAGCACATCATGCCCTTTTTCTATCAATTCTCTGCGAAGGTCGGCGTCAAATTCGTTGGTGTTTTCTTCTTTAAACCCCTGCTGGTGGGTTACGACGATCAGGTGGAAGCCTTCGGGTATTATCTCAAGCGCCTTTTTTGCCGAATATCCGGTGGTTGAAGAAATGAGAAGTTTTTTATTTCCAAGCGCCGAAGCAATTTCAATAGCATACTTCAAAGTCGCTTCAGTGTATTCTTTCCCAGGCTTATCGAAAAGAACGATCTTTGTCTCCATAATCTGCAACCTCCTCAGGTGATGTTTCCACACACTATTTTACCAGCTGAAGCGTTAAAAGCAGTAATTGGGATGTGGCGTGTCATGGTGGTGCGGTAAAAGAACATCAGGACCACCGGATACCCGTGGAGTATGAAGCGAAAAGTCGCCGAGTTGATTGTCACTCTAAGCAAACTCTAAGTCTATTCCCAGTTTTGTCTAAGCTTCGGATGAGATCCTTTAAGTGCAACAGCAGATTCCAAATCCTACAGGAGGTGTTAGGTATGAGTAAGAAGTTTTTCACTCTGGTTATGGTGGCAACACTGGTGGCAGGCAGTATTTTCGCCTTTGGGCCCTACGGAAGAACTCCACAGGCAGCTCCAGCACAGGGTTACGGCCGAGCTTATGGATACGGTTACAAGATGCAAGCGCCAGCAGATCAGATGCCCTGTGTCACGGGACAGCCACTTTACGGAAACTTGCCGGAAGGCGCGGAACTTGGTGACGAAGTCACGGTATCTGGTACCATCGAAGCCATCAAGATAGTTCCCGGCGAGGGCACAGAGATAGTGGTGAGTGCAGGAGACGAAAGCTATGAAGTTCACACTGGTCCCATCTGGATGTACGAGGGTCTTGAGATAGGAGCTCAGATCGAGGTGCAGGGCTGGACAGTGACCGCGGACGATGAGAGCTGGATAGTGCCTAAGACAGTGGTGATCAACGGAGTAGAGATTCAGCTGAGAGACGACGAAGGCTTTCCAGTGTGGATGAAGGGTCCGGCGGGAAGCCGAGGACCCATCGGGGGAGGTTTTCAGCGGCTACCCCGTAGGCCTGGAATGGGAAGAAGGTCCTGGTGAGAAAGTAGAGTGATTGCATCGAAAAAACCGGGCAGAGAGAATCTGCCCGGTTTGTTCTTTAAGTGAACATCTGTGATTTTTGATATACCGCTGTTTATATAAGGTCTTTTCTTTCATTTTCCCACACAGAACGTGTTGAATATGGTGTCAAGGAGGTCGTCTGTGTAGCTTTTTCCTGTGAGCTCGTCCAGCGCCGTTATCGCGTCTCTTATTTCGATAGCGACGATGTCGTTGGGGTAGCCTTCTTTCAGTGCATCCATTGCTTTTTCTATGCTTGAAAGACAGCGTTTAAGTGATTCAAGCTGTCGATGGTTTATCAGAGTTGCCTCGATCGTTTCTCCCACAAGTTCTTTTATGGTTTGTTCAAGGTAACGTTCCAGTTCGGCAAGTCCTTCACCTTTCAGCGCCGATATGGTGACGATGTGGGCGTCCGTTCCGAGCTCTTCCCTTATGGCGTTTACGTCCACGCGTTCAACAACATCTATCTTGTTTATAACCACCAGATGTGGTTTTGACAATCGCGCTATTTCTTTCAAGATGGTGTGATCGTCTTCGTCAAGAGACCTCGACGCATCCACCACGAAAAGGACGAGATTAGCTCTCTCTATAGCCTTGAGGGCTCGTTCCACGCCGATCTTTTCTATTTGATCGGTTGTCTTTCTCACACCAGCGGTATCTGTTATTTTCAGAAGGACACCACCGATTTCCACCATCTCCGTGATCGTGTCCCGTGTGGTACCAGGGATTTCCGTGACTATCGCGCGGTCTTCTTCAAGAAAGCGGTTCAACAGCGATGATTTTCCAACGTTAGGTTTGCCAGCTATAACCACTTCAAGTCCAGAGGTGTATTTTAAAGCTCTTTCGCTTTTTCTGAGAATCGATTCCGCGATACCGCGGGCTTTTTCAATATCCTTTGCGAGCGTAGATGGATCTATTTCAACTTCTTCCGGATAATCCAGCTCAACGTTCAATGTGGCCGCTATACGAAGCAGGGTTTCTCTCAATGGGTTGAGAACATCGAGGAGCTTTCCTTCTAGGGCGTTAAGCGCCAGCCTATGCTGGTGGCCGCTTTTAGCATCTACCAGCGCCTCTATCGCTTCAGCCTGGGTGAGCGAAAGCTTGCCGTTTATAAGGGCTCTCTTTGTGAATTCGCCAGGGAGTGCTATTCTCGCACCGAGGTGCAATATCGCCCTTAAAACGCTTTGAGGAACATAAAGTCCGCCATGGGTGAAGAATTCCACCATATCTTCACCGGTATAGCTTTTCGGAGAAGCGTAAAAGATCGCTATGGCGCGATCTATAAGCTGGCCGCTTTGGGGGTCTTTCACAGGGACAAGGGTGGCTTTTCTGGGTTCCAGTTCTCTCTGGGTGAGCGCCTGTATTATTCTCTTCGTGTCAAAGCCTGAAACCCGCACACAGGCGATGGCGGCCCTTCCTGGTGCAGTGGCTACAGCGGCGATCGTATCTTCAAAAAGGGTTAAACGGTTCATCTTACCTCCTCGAATAGGTCTTTATAAAGCGGGAAGCGTTCGCAGAGATCTTTAACCCCGCTTCTCACTTCTTTTACAACATCTTCGGGTATGTTTCCGTCCTCGTCTTCCACATGTTCGATCACTCGCGTCATAAGCTCGGCGATCTCTGCCATTTCAGATTCCTTCATACCCCGCGTTGTCACCGCTGGTGTACCGATCCTGATTCCACTTGCCACAAAAGGAGAACGAGTTTCCTTTGGTATGGTGTTCTTATTGACGGTTATGCCAGCCTTTTCAAGGGCTTTTTCTGTGGCCTTACCTGTGAGGTCAGGAGACTTGGCTGTGAGGTCCACCAGGAACAAATGTGTGTCCGTTCCCCCGGATACGATTCGAAGGCCTCGCTTGCTCAGTTCTTCGGAGAGTTTTTTAGCGTTAGCAACAATCTGGCGCTGGTAATTTTTGAATTCTTCTGTCATCGCTTCTTTGAAACACACCGCTTTTGCCGCTATCACGTGCATGAGAGGGCCACCTTGAGTTCCCGGGAAGACGTTTTTGTTTATGGCCTTGTATAGATCAGGGTCGTTTGTCAGGATCATACCTCCACGCGGTCCCCTGAGGGTTTTGTGGGTGGTTGTCGTTACGATGTGGGCGTATTCTACGGGGTTGGGATATATACCAGCAGCAACAAGGCCAGCGAAGTGGGCCATATCGACTATTAAATACGCTCCCACGGAATCGGCAATCTCTCGAAAGCGTTTGAAATCTATAATTCTGGAATACGCGCTTCCACCTGCGACGATTATCTTCGGCCTGGTTTCTCTTGCGAGACGTTCAACTTCGTCGTAATCTATCTCTTCTGTTTCCGGGTTAACACCGTATGGGACCACCTTGAAGAGCCTGCCGGAAAAATTGACTGCAGCGCCGTGGGTGAGGTGGCCTCCATGGCTTAGAGACATGCCCATTAACACATCGCCAGGTTCTGCCACAGCAAGGTAGGCTGCCATATTAGCCTGAGAACCCGAATGAGGTTGAACGTTGGCGTATTTTGCGTTGAACAGCGTTTTGGCTCTTTCACGTGCGAGTTCTTCAGCCATGTCGACAAATTCACATCCTCCATAGTAACGCCGTTTTGGATATCCTTCCGCGTATTTGTTGGTGAGCACGCTTCCCATGGCTTCTATGACGGCGCGTGATGCGAAGTTTTCAGAGGCGATCAGCTCGAGCGAGAATGCCTGCCTTTCAAGCTCTTTGATTAATACCTCATAGATTTCTGGATCGGTCTTTTTAACGGCTTCCCACACTTCTGTCCCCTCCCTTTATCAACGTCGGAATCTTTCCGTTTACAAACACCATGGATGGTTCGGGCAAACTCCTGGGGTCTTTTTCATAGACCACAAAGTCTGCGAGATAACCCGGTTCAAGTCTTCCAAGCCTTTTCGAAAAATATGGACCAGCGACTTCTGCGGCTGTCATGGTGTGAAGGGCCACAGATTCCTCCCAGGAAAATCCCATCTTCATCGCGGATTCAATTGCAAACCTTGGATCGACCGGTTCCACAGGTGCGTCACTCGAAAAGCTCATCCTCCTTGCACCCCACATGTACATTTTTCTGAAAGCGTAGCTGGTTTTCATGCGCTTGCCGATACGTTTCTTTGCCATTTCGAGGTCTGAAGCCCAGAAATGAGGTTGTACAGAAAAGTGGGCGTTAAGATGGGGGAGTTTTTCGAGCTGGTCTTTACGGGTGACTTGAAGATGAATGAGCCGGGATTTCACTCTCTGTGGATATTTCCAGAGGGTGTTCAAAGCAACATCGAGCGCCGCGTCACCTATTGCGTGGAGAGAAAGCTGAACACCAAGTTTGTTCGCAAGTAAAGCGTATTTCTCCAGCTCTTTCGGTGTGATGTTTAGCCTTCCCTTTGTCGGGGCGTCTTCATAAGCTTCGCTCAAATATGCTGTTCGGCCGCCAAGAGAACCATCGATGTAGAGTTTCACGGACCCCACGGTAGAAAAGCTCGAAAGGACGCCAAAGATGTTTTTTAGGCCGTGTATTTCATCAAGATTCAAGTGAAGTTTTTCGAATACTCTTATCATGGTCTGATCTTTCAAAAGCTCTATCAGGTCGTTCAAACCGCATCTGTGATAGTCCTCCGAGTGAACACAGGTGACACCATATTTGAGCGCTTCTTTCACGCCTTCGATGAAGTCCTGCTTTAACTCGGTTTTAGTTCTTGGGAAAGAGTCGAGAATCCCGTTCAGCTCATCCTCGCTGACCATCCCATCGGGATCTGTGATACCGAATTTGCGGCAAAGCGATTCGCTCGCTACTCCAACGTGGCCGCAGTATCTCACAAGTACAATTTTCACGTTCTCGCCAAGCCACTTTTTTATATCATGCTTTGTAGGGGAGCGACCGAGGCGCTGATCATCCCAGCCTCTGAAGAGGTAGAAATCTCGCTTATCATCTTTATCTTTATCGATCCAAGCTTTGATCTCTGAAAACATGCCTTCGAGATCGTTGTATCTTGAAAGGTCAAGACTTCTCAGCTTCGATCCCAGACCAATCAAATGGCAGTGCGAGTCGGTAAAACCCGGGATCACCCATGAATATTTCAGATCGACCACTTCTTGAGGCTCTTTACAGCAAAAAGAAGGTCTGACGATACCCGATTCTACGTACAGGTCTTTCTTTTTCCAGTTGCCAGTGTAAGGGTCGAAAACATTCGCATTTTTAAAAAGCACTCTATCAGAATTCAATTCTGAAGCCTCCATAGCCCGAGACAGGGACTTCTTCGGTTTCCACTCTGTCGACCCGCGCCATGAAAGGACCACGGGAGACGAGTTTCAGGAATTCATCGAGGGATTTTTCATCCCCTTCAGCCACTATCTGCACGCTTCCGTCCGGCATGTTCCTCACAAAGCCGTTTATTCGAAGCGCGAGGGCATGGCGCCTCGCGAAACTTCTGAATCCCACTCCCTGTACATAACCGTATACGGTTATACGGAGGGCCTTCAAACGGATCACCTCTTCTTCAACCTCTAGCCATCTGATAGATGCGAAGCACATCCTCTTTTTCGAGCTTCACAAAGTTGCCTATTGGGCCTGCCCATGTGGCTTTTTCTGCCATTTCTTCGAGCCTGTCATCGGGGATGTTTGCTTCTTTCAGAGTTGTTGGAAGCCCTATACTTTTGAAGAAGCTCTTCAATCTTTCTATTCCTTCAAGCACGGTCGATTCCAGATCACGGAAGTTCACTTCTACATTCCACACCCTGCTGGCAAACTGCGCAAAGCGCTCTACATCTTTTTTGTAAACGTAGAGCATCCAATAGGGAAAGAGTATCGCGAGCCCGGCACCGTGGGGAATATCGTAGAGGGCGCTCAGTTCGTGCTCTATGGCATGAGTTGCCCAATCGCCTATCCTGCCAGTGCTTAAGAGATCGTTGTGCGCGATGGTCGAAGCCCACATTATCTCGGCGCGAGCGTCGTAGTTGTCTGGCTCTTTTATAACTACGGGCGCGTTGTTTATTATGGTTTTCAGTGTGGCTTCACATAACCTATCGGTGAGTTCCACGTTCTTTGTGGGGGTGAAATAGCGTTCCATAACGTGTGCCATCATGTCGGCAATGCCGCAGGCCGTTTGATATGGAGATAGACTGAACGTGACTTCGGGATTCATGATGGCGAATTTCGGCCTGATTAAAAGACTGTATATACCGCGTTTGTATGGTCCCGCTTCGTTGGTGATCACCGCAGAGGCGCTCGATTCGCTTCCGGCGGCCGGTATGGTCAGCACAACGCCCACCGGGAGCGCCTTTTCCGGCTGGGCCCTTCTCTCGAAAAAGTCCCATACGTGTCCTTCGTAAGGAACGCCCACGGCTATTGCTTTTGCCGAATCTATGGCGCTTCCACCACCAACGGCCAGGATGAAGTCTATCTTTTCCTTACGACAGATCTCTATGCCTTTCTCCACGAGTTTTAACCGAGGATTCGGCTGTACACCGCCGAGCTCTATGAACTCCACGCCCGCTTTTTTGAGCGATTCGACCACACGATCATAAAGCCCTATTCGCTTTATACTTCCCTGACCGTAGTGAAAAAGGATCTTTCTGGAAAATCGTGCGGTTTCTTCACCCACTTTTTCCTCGGTGTTTCTGCCGAATATGATCTTGGTGGGATTGTGAAATACGAAGTTTTCCATACTGGTTCCTCCTTTTGGTTCGTCTCTTTCCTATATTTAGTATATCATCGCTGACAGCGCTGGTCCTTCAAAGTAAAGAGGGCCGGCAGATGCCGACCCTCTTCTCTT
Source organism: Thermotogae bacterium (assembly GCA_003538775.1). Classification (GTDB taxonomy): domain Bacteria; phylum Thermotogota; class Thermotogae; order UBA12178; family UBA12178; genus UBA12178. The sequence continues at coordinate 2,585 of DPRG01000075.1, read as the reverse complement.
TTTTCAGCTTTTATGTTATTTCTCAGAAGTCAAAAGATCGTCCACCAGTAGCCGTATCCTCCGTATTCGTCTACAACGGCTTCTGTTTCACCATCCGCAAGAGTGGTACCGACAGGAATTTCTTCACCGTTGATCGTAACAACACCAGAAAAGCTTACTTCTCCGGCAGTTGCAGATCTTTCCACAAACAGATAGTACGGCCCTCCTGGGAGTTCCTCCGGAAACTCCAGGCTTACAGAGTCGGTGAAATCTTTGGTGTAGGCGTCTTCGCCAGAGAATGCATCCACAAGTTTGAGGGTGTAGCTGCCTGTGGTGTCGGCCGTTAGTTCAACGCTGAAACTGGAGCTGAGCAGTACTGTGATAGAGCTCTCTCCGGAGATACTAACAGATGTGGAAACTCCAACTTCTTCGGCTATTCTGAGGTTCCAGGCGTTCATATCGAGGTAGTTGGGGCCACCGATATAGACATCGTAGTCGTCTGGGTCTATCCCGTGGAATTTCGCAACGCCAAAGTCGTCGGTTTTTGCGTAGTAGTTTGGACCGTCGTCGCGGGAAAGCGTAACATATACTGCCGGTACAGCCCAGGTTCCGGTGTGCTCACCAACGAGCACTTCAAAATACACGTCGCTGTCGAAGTCCGAAGGATCGGAATTTACGGCTTCGGCTGCGTTTATTCTGCCGTAACCAGAAGCATGATCGTACCCAGCTTCTTCAATATCTACCGCGGTTTCTTCGAGAAGCTTCTTTATCTGGTAGGGAGTCGCATCGGGATGGAGCTCTTTGATGAGGGCAACAAGGGCAGAAACGTACGGAGTGGCCATGGATGTTCCGCCCCAGTACGCGTACGGCGTGCCGTATACTCCACCGTCTTCCGCAGAACCTCGAGGGATGCATGAGAGTATATTCACGCCCGGCGCTGAAACAGACAGATAGTCACCTCTTGAAGAGAAGAAGACGATTTCGTCGCGTGCAGTGCTGGCTCCGACCGCGATCACGCCTGGATAGGCGGAAGGATAATGCCAGTGCTGATCTGTGTGATCGTTGCCCGCCGCGGCGACAAACACAGCGCCGTTTTCAATGGCGTAATCTATGGCGTCCTTCAACAGTTGAGAATAGCCCCCACCACCCCAGCTGTTTGAAAGGACATCTGCGCCGTGGTCCACAGCCCAGACAATACCATTTGCAACGTATTCATCTCCAATGTAGTAATAGTCTTCATGATCTTCGGTTCCTCTGAAGATGAGTATTGGCATTATCTTTGCGTTATACGCAAGACCAACGATACCTTCATCGTTGTCTTTTTTGGCAGCTATGATGCCCGCCACATGAGAGCCGTGATCATCTTCAGGGTTCAGCGGATCTTCATAGTCGGTGTCAGGTGGAATCTCCACATCGAGTTCAGGGTCGTAGCCTGTAACGAATTGCCCTACAAGATCGGGGTGCTGCCCGTCGATCGGGGTATCAACGACTGCTACCACTACGCCTTCGCCCGTCGCTTTTTCCCAGGCCGCTTCTGCGCCGAGAACTCTCAACGCCCATTGATGTGGATAATAAGGATCCCCTTCGCTTTCAGAAGACGGAGAAAGAAGGATTTCCTCATGCGATTTTACCGGCTCTATCAGATATCTTCTGTAGCTCGGTTCTACGTATCGAATACCGTCCAGTTTCATTGTTTTAAGTACGGTGTAAGCGTTTTTCACGGAATCGGGAAGCTTCAAAGAGACTGCCTTCAACTTGGGCAATTCCAGTAAGACTTCTGCGCCCAGTTTTTCAATGATCTTGTCAACGGCTTCTCTGTTTTCGTAGCCCACGATCAATCTGTTTTCGAAGACTTCATAGCCCGCTATTTCTCCAAATCTTACACCACCGCCTGCGGCTCCGCTTGCCGCTTCGTTGCTTGTGTTCATATCAATCCTGGCACAGGCGGCAAAGAACAAACCTATCAACGCCAGTAAAAGCACTATTTTAAGTCTTCTCATTCCACGTCACCTCCTTTCGTTCACTCGTCGCCTGTGGTGAATTCGACGAAGTTGTCTGCATCGACTCCGAAATAATCGACACCCCAGCCCTGATCTATAGCGATTGAATAGGCCAGGCTATCATCATCCTGTACATAGGCATAGGCAAGGTCAACCGCCCAGCTGTATGTCTTGTTGGGCTCGAGTTTTTCCTCTGGATAGTAATACCATCCACCGCTGTAGACAAACCAGTCGTATCCGAGTGTGGGTTCGGTTTCGCTCCCTGTGAAGGTAGCCATCATGGTCTCAGCACCTTCAGAGGAGAAAGTGAAGATGTTTAGGCCCTCAGCATCTACATATCCCGGAATTATGTGATTTTCAGACTGCACAAGGTCGTAGATCCATAAGAGATATTCGTATGTGACCGTTCCTTCTTCTGAGGTGAGTTCGACGGTGGGTTTCCATTTGAAAACGGGGTTTCTTGAAACGTTGGTTTGGCCTTCGTAGGGTTCCATCAGATCCACGTTGAATGTATCAAGAGGAACAACAGAACCCAGGGTTGCCGGGGTCGATTCTTTGGTGCCGTAAACCGCTGAAACAGCGTAGTACACCTTCTTGCCCGGTTCA
>DPRG01000062.1 GCA_003538775.1 Thermotogae bacterium | reverse complement strand
AGTGCTTGCTTCGGCGCTACGCAAGATTGTAAAAGCTCTATGCTGGAACAGGAGAAGGTAAAGAGACAAAATCTCGCCATATCCATGCGGCTCGGTAATTGTTTGCTTAAGTGCTCGTTCAGCGTTTCGCAAGACTTAGAAACCGAGATGTATGCCTAAGAAGAAAAAAGCAAAAGAACGTCCAACGCTCGTGAAGGTTGTGTGATCACATTCGTTTTTGGGAGGTGGAAAGCGGAAAAATCCGGGCTCGGCGATCGTTTGTAAGAGTGCTTGCTTTTGCCTTTTAGAGTTTGTGCGAGTTTCACACTGCAGCGAAACTATAAAAGCGCAAAACAACACATGATCTAAGAAAAGACTTTTCGTTAACAAAAAATGGCATAATATTAGCATCGGAGGATGGATATCTTGCGTTTGAATCGAGTAGTTTTTATAAATGCTGCTCTGCTTCTGACTATCCTGGCAAGCATTTTGACGCTGGGTTCATGTGAAAATGAGGAAGGGAGGGGTAAGATGACCTTGAATATTAAATCCGTCTTCTCCTCCGGCGAGATGATCCCATCGAAGTACACCTGTGAGGGAGTGGATACAAACCCGCCTTTGAAACTTGAAAATCTCGATTCTAAAGCCGTATCCTTAGCCATCATTGTGGACGACCCCGATGCCCCGATTGGTACCTTCGTACACTGGGTTGCATGGAACATTCCACCGGTGAAAGAAATACCGGAGGGTCTGCCAAAGGTAGAAAAAACAACAACGCCTTTAGAAATGGTTCAAGGGAGAAACGATTTCGGACGGATAGGTTACAACGGTCCATGTCCCCCGCGGGGGCATGGAATTCACCACTACCACTTCAAGGTCTACGTGCTCGACACTAAACTCGAACTGAAACCAGGCTCCCGAAAAAAGGAGCTCGAAAAAGCAATGAAAGGTCACATCATTCAGCAGGGTGAACTGGTCGGTCTGTACGAACGAAAATGAATCCGTTTTGAATCTGAAGTCAATCAAAGTTGAGAAACGATCCAGTCCACTATGATTTCAATAACCCTCTGATCTACATGACCCACCCTCAGATATTCCATGGGATAAGAAAAACCATGTCCCGCTATCATCAAATGATTCAAATCTTCAAATAACAACAATTTAACGTTTTCCATGCCTTCCAGCTCGCTCTTCCAGATGTCGTAATCCTTTCTGGTCACCTGGTAATCTCTACCACCATGTATTAAAAGAACAGGCTTATCTATTTTCTTCACCAAGTCTATGGGAATTCGTTTTCTCAAATCGTAATAATAAGAAGCAGGAGCGCCCAACACAAAAGTCTCAGGAGAAAGCTCGTTATTTTTAAGGTTTAACAGGGTTTCAATCTGTGATTCTTCCACGGGCATTCCTTGAGAGCGTAGATAACGCAGCTGATCTATCATAAGCTCTTCCAGAGGTCTTGCAGGTGCTGCGAGCATGATTATTCCATCCGCATCCGACCTTTCAGCAATTTCAGGGGCCAACATCGCTCCAAGGCTGTGCCACAGTATGAAAACTGCCCCTATATCCTTTCTTTTTCTCAAAAACGCCACCGCGCTAAGCGCGTCCTCTATGACTTCGTCCTCCACAGTTATTTTCAAAGGATCGATCTCACTCGCATAAACATACGTTCTTTTGTGATACCTTAAAACAGCTATCCCCCTGCTCGCTAGACCATAAGCGATATCTTTGAAGATCTTGTTGGGACCTACCGTTTCATCCATATCGTTTGGCCCTGAACCATGGATTAAAACAACGCAGGGAAAAGGGCCCGTACCTTCGGGGATAACAAGCTCTCCAGGAAGTTTCCATTTACCTTCGCCAACGGTGACTTCTTCTTTCCTCACTCGCTCTGAATCAACATAGGAAGGTAACTGGTAGGACGTGGCTGGAGCATTTTGAAAAAACAATCCTCCAACTTTCCCATCCTTATCCACGCTTACCACTATTGAAAGTTTACTCCGTTCGAATTCTGAAACGAAAACCACTATGGTGTAGCCTGATTGCTCACCTGAATTGAAACTCAAAACCCTTATGAATTTACCCATCTGATCAATCAAGGAGGACCAGATCCCATTCAACGCTTCTGGCGTGAGACGCTGCTTTACAACATCGTTGCACATTCCAATAGCGCTTTCAAAATCCTGATTGACAAGGTTTTTCAGGAACTGATATGCAACATCTTCAGGTTGCTGCGCGAAAAGAAGCCCTCCAAGGAGAAAGAAAACAAGGATTCCACAAACCGTCCTACACATTCAAATCACCAGCCTAAGTATCGATCTTTTCAAGTTTTACCGCTGTTCCATAAGCAAGCATCTCCGCAGCTCCCGACATCACAGCAGCTGTAGCGAATCTCACTCCTACAACTGCGTCCGCCCCGAGTTTTTCTGCTTCGTTCACCATTCTTTCAATGGCAATGTTACGCGCTTCGGCAAGCATCTCGGCGTATCCTTTTATCTCCCCACCAACGAGCGTTTTCAAACCTGCCGCGATGTCTTTGCCCAGATGCTTAGCACGTATCGTGTTTCCCATAACCACCCCAAGAACTTCTTTAATCTTGTAACCTGCAACCTCTTCCGTGGTACTCAGAATCATTACTCATCCCTCCCGTTCTTATTTTCAGAATTCAGCGTTTTTGAAACGATACCATCCAACAACCAGCAAAAGAACCGAAAGAATTAAAAGAGAAAAGGTGTATACCCAATCAACGCCATGTCCAGCGTAAACAGAGGTGCCCGCCATATATGGATACACGTTGAGAAAACGTAGAGGTTTCAACATCCCCAGAAATGCATCTCCTATCATCACAATAATACCCAGAACTATTGGCTTAACCTGATCACTCGATAGAATCGAAAAGAGCATATACAACGCGAGAAAGAAAGTCCCTCCACACACAGTGTGAAGCGTGTAGCCGGGAAATTTACTGTAGTTCACATTCCACTTCAAAAGCCATGCAACAAAAGCTGGAAGGATGGAGAGCACAATCAGCATTGAGGCATTGACAAACAATCCCGTGAGAACTTTGCTCATGTAAACACGCGATCTTGGTGAACGAGTTAGAAGGTAATAGATCGTTCCATGTTCCACCTCGCGTGAGAAAACAGGAAAAGCTATGAGTAGAGCTATCAAGGGCACGAACTGGACGAGGTTCTTTCCGAACCACTGGGACCAAAGATAGTAGTCATCCTTTTTGAGGTTCTCCAGCAGTTTCGCAGGGTCACCCAGTAGTTTTCGCACAAACTCGGGAAATGGTCGCAAAACTACTAAAGATACCAGAGTCGCGACCATTATTAGAAATATCACGAGAGTTCGGATCCTCATCTTTATCAGTTCATTCATCATCATTCGAATCACCTCGAACAAGTGACATAAAGATATCTTCCAGATTCATTTCTTCAACCCGTGCTTTACCAGGATAAAGTTCCTTCACCTTCTGGAGATTATCTTCTCCATAAACAACCGCAATGAACGCCCCCGTTTTTTTGATCGTCGCCACTACAAGATTTCTGGGCAGATCCACCTCGGTGTCAAAAACAATATATTTGAAGTTCCTCTTGGCTTCCTCCAGCTCTCCATGAAAGACGAATCTACCCCGAACCATTATAGACACCTTATCTGCGATCTTCTCAACTTCGGGAAGAATATGAGAGGTGTACAGTACCGTTCTCTCACCAGACAACTCTCTTATCATATCTAAAACCACATTGCGGACTATGGGATCGAGCCCCCAGGTCGGTTCGTCAAAAACAAAAAGAGATGCATTCTGAGCAAGCGCCAGCGAAAGATACAGCTGTGTCTTCATACCATGAGAAAAGGTTCCTATTCTTGCGTTCTCAGGAAGACGAAATTCCTTTATCAACTCTATAGCCTTTGATGGATCAAACTTCTCCACAAATCTTTCACAGAATCTTACCGCTTTTACGGGTGTCAAAAACTCGTAAAACTCTTTTTCCTCAGGAACGTAAGAAATCGACGAGAGAACCTTCTCAGGATCAGAAGACCCGAGTACTTCAACTTCGCCTTTCTGCGGCTTCAAAATCCCCAGCAAACATTTTATGGTCGTCGTCTTTCCCGCTCCGTTGGGACCGAGTATTGCGTGGATAGAACCTTCCTCAACCTCCAGGTCAACCCCCTTAACAGCGTGCAGATCACCGTAGTACTTGTGGAGACCTTTCACCCTCACTACATTCACCGAACCTCACCTCGCCACGCGTCTTCTAAAATTCGCAAAGCATCCTCCTTACTAAACCCGAGATCTCTAAGTTCTTTGAGCAATAAACTCAACTGCTGGAGCTTATCGCAAAGAATCTTCTCACGTAGCCTCTCGACATCTCCTACAAAGTAACCAACTCCAGGTTGTGCCCTTAAAAAACCTTCCATTTCGAACTCTCGGTAAGCCCTCACCACCGTGTTGACATTAACCCCAAGCGCTTTCGCCAGCTCCCTTACTGACGGTACGGGGTTTGAATCATCGAATTCACCTTTCAAAATGGCCTCTTTTATTCTTTCTTTGATCTGCTCATAAATAGGGACACCGGAGTGATAATCTACTCTAAACCACATCACAATCACCAACTGTATTATAACAGATATAACAGTGATGTCAATCGAGGAGAGAGTGCGTTCGAAAAATCGCCGAAAAGCAGAAAAGTTTTTGTAGGCATTAGGGTTCGCAGCTGTGCGCCAGTTTTATCATCATAAACGTTCACAAACGGCTGCTTTCAGAAAAAAATGAAAGAGAATGTTCCAGCATAGAGC
>DPRG01000022.1 GCA_003538775.1 Thermotogae bacterium | reverse complement strand
CGAGATGTGTGATCTATTCCTTCGTTCTTTGTTGATGCGAGAGAAGAGATAAGCGAGTCGTGTGATCGCGCACATCCCGCGCCTTAATACTTTCTTTTTGACAGTGATTGTTCACGAACGCATAGGAGGTTAAAAAACTGCTTAAACTAAGGGGAGAACGATTTCCATGGGCAGACCGAACCTATCTTTTGGTGGAGTTTCAGGAATGGTTTTCAAAGGAAATTGTAGTGAAATCGCAAGGATAAGCGCATCTAAAACATCATCTATTGGTACGTCTCTTCTACATTGTTTTATAACATCTATGTTCTCCAAATAAGCACTGAGAATCTTCAGCCGTTCAGCTATTCCCTCACGTTTATGCTTCGATCCGAGCGGTCTTCCAGCAAAGCTCATAAAGCAAAGTTCAGGATGAGACTCTCTGATGAATGCCGTGAGTGTAGGCTTTTGTCTTAAAAATCGATCAACTTCTCTCACTTTTTCAACAATGTTCCAGAATTGTATGGAGAATCCTTTTTTCTGATACCTTCTATTCGTTTCCAGCGCTTTTTCATAAGTGTTCTGATACACGGCATCCCGGCACGGAACAGAAAAAACACAGGACGCTCTCTTTGATAACATCTTCCTTGCAAGCCTGTCGCAGATTCTTTCGCCTTCATCTGGAAGGCCTATAGGAATGTCCACAAGCGTTGGATATCCTAAAAACCGGAATTTATTGATTACACTCAGTTCGACTATCCTTCTCTTCTCAACAAGGGCATACACCCATCCTTGTTTTGCACCATCCACACCGGATGTTATCATTTAGCACACACTATGCCTGACTCTTCACCTTTTCCAAACGTTTTAGAACCTTTCCTCTACCAAGAAGATAGATTACATTCAAAAGTTCTGGTCCTTCTTCCGCTCCGGTCAACAATTTTCTTAGCGATTTATAAAAGTCCTTTCTATCAACTTTAAAATCCTTGAGTACCTTCTTTATTGCCGAAGAAATCGCTTCCGGTGTCCAGTTCTCCAATGAAGCTAATCCATCCTGAAGCTCCTGAAAGATCTGCCTCAACCCTTTTTCTTTTATTTGGAAAATAATGTCCTCTGGAATCTCAGGCTCCTCCAGAAAAATTCTGAGCTTATCCGGGAATTCTGAAAGCAATTCCACAGAGCTTCGGACAGCATCAACAGCAGCTTTAAACCATTTAATATTAGCGTCGATCTGATCTTTTGTCATCAAGCCACTTGAAGCAACATAAGGCACCACAAGCTGCGCGATTCTTTCAATATCGCAGTTTCTAATATACACTCCGTTCATCCAGTAAAGTTTCTTAACATCAAAAATCGCCGGGCTTGAATGAACCCTGTCAAGGTCAAAAGACTCTATCAATTCTCTCAAAGAGAGGATTTCTCTACCTTCTGGATGAGACCACCCCAGAAGTGCCAGAAAGTTCACCATGGCTTCTGGCAGAATACCTTGTTTTGCGAACTCTTCCACAGACACCGCTCCATGACGCTTGCTCAACTTGCTGCCATCTGGCGCAAGGATCATAGAAACATGAGCGAACCTGGGTGGCTCCCACTCAAAAGCTTCATATATGGCGAGCTGCCTGAGAGTGTTGGAAAGATGATCATCACCTCGGATAACATGCGTGATCTCCATGTCATGGTCATCCACAACACACGCGAAGTTGTAAGTGGGTAGTCCGTTGCTCCTTAAAATCACAAAATCACCAATGGAACCTTCCTTGAAGTTTATCTCCCCCTTGATCAAATCAGCCAGACGATAGGCCTTCCTCGGCATTTTGAAAAATATAACAGGGTTCTCGCCACGTTCGTTGTATTCCTTCTCCCTCTCAGGCGTCATGTACTCCTGAAAATCTTCAAAGCTGAAATGGGGTGGTCGCCCTGATCCAACAAGCCTCTCTCTAACCTGATCTATTTCTTCAGGAGACGCGTAAACCCTGTAAGCCTTTCCTGATTTGACAAGCTCCTCGGCATACCTCTTGTAAATATCTATTCTCTCACTTTGACGGTACGGTCCATAAGCTCCGCCTATTCTTGGTCCTTCGTCCCACTCCAATCCAAGCCACAACATGGTATCCAGCAACTGCTCCTCCAGTTCCCTGGAAGACCTTTCCAGATCAGTGTCCTCTATCCTCAAAACGAAGACGCCACCATGATGTCGAGCAAAAAGATAATTCATGAGGGCTGTACGGGCTCCACCAACATGAAGATAACCCGTGGGACTCGGCGCAAATCTAACCCTCACACGATCCATCCTCAACACTCTCCTTTCTGAATGCCTTGACGGCAAAGACGAGATAAGCGGTATGCGCAACCATTCTATCCACAGGTCTTAATCTTTGGGGATTTGTCTTGTAAGCTCTGAAAAGATTTTCCCATACTTCTATCTTTATGAATCCTTTATTTTCGAGCTCTTCCAAAACCTTTTGCACCTGATTGGTTGTAGGACAAATGACTGCGAGTCTTCCACCGTTTTTGAGGGAGTTGAAAGCATTTCCCACATAGTTGTAAGAATCGTTAACATCAATAACCACACTATCCACGTCCTTCTCTTCGAATCCATCCGAAATATCTTTGTGTTTTATTTCCACCCTGTGAAGAACACCCTGACGTAACAGATTGTCCTTCGCCAGTTTAATGAAATCCTCTCGTCTTTCGTAAGCGTACACTCTACCCTCATCTCCAACATATCTCGCGAGAACGGAACAGAGCGCTCCACTGCCAAGTCCCGCTTCAACGATCTTGTCACCTTGCTTTACATCCAGCATAAGAAGGATAAAGCCAGCATCCTTAGGATAGACTATCTGCGTGCGACGTTTGAGATTGAATATGTGGTCAACTATTCCCGGCTCCAGGACATAGTAACCAACACCTTTCGAAGTTTTCCCCCGAATACCAAAGGGTTTATCAACAAGCGTTTCAAGGTCAATACGACCTTTGTGTGTAACAAACAATTTCGAGCTGATGTTTACCAGGTGTTCAGATCCATCATCGAGGACCAGAAGCACCCAGCTGTCGGGAGATATTAAACTCATCCTCCTTCCCCCGAATACTTTATAAGGGTAGAGATCAAAGAATCGAGTTTAGCTTTATCACCCGTTTCCTCGTATTCAAGAACACACTTCTGAGTATAATCCTTGAGTATGATTTCCTTAACCTTAAGCGTCGCAGAAACCACCGCGTTTATCTGAGTAAGAATATCCTCACAAGCTCTTTTCTCTTCTATCATTTTCTGAAGTCCTCTAACCTGTCCTTCTATTCTTCTAAGACGTCTGATCAGGGGATCTGTATCGGCCACTTTTTCCACACCTCCTTAGAAAACATATAAGTTATTTCAATCACGCCTCCCAGTGGTACGTCATCTCTTCCATCAATTAAAAATTTAACCCAGTTTATTCCTTCGAAAGAGTTGAATACCGTTGCCAGTAAAGAGTGTATCAGATATCTGTAATCATCGAACGAATATCCCTCGAATTTCTCTCCATAAAAATCCAAATAAAGCGTGTCTTTAACAACGTATACAGCTCTGAAGGCGTTTTCTGGTAGTAGTTTTAAATATGGATCAGGAGGATTTGAAAGCACGTTGAAAACAAATAAAAACGGATTCTCCTCCTCCGGTATTTCCACCTCATTCACTTCGACACCGCCGTCGGGCAGCACATAGAAAACTTGAGCAGTTATATAAGCAGGCAGAAGCGGTAGAAAAACCAGGAAAACAAGTTTTAAAATTCTACAATGCATCTTCCCACCGCCTCAGCCACCCTCTCCAGATCATCGAAAGGCCACGCCAGTGCTACAGCGATGATACCCGGATCTATCAATGTCAGATAAAGCGGCTCAAAAGTCCAGGAAAGCTCTGTCGCAAGCTTTTCAGCCAAACGTTTTGAAAGTACAGCCTCTCTGTGAAAATATCCCTGGTGTTCTCTCGCCTGCGGCTCGTAAAGAACCGATGGGTAACGAGAGCGTATCAAAACCAGCTCCACCTCATCCTCCGTTCCAGCTGGCTTATCGAGTATCGAAAATCCGAAATTCATAAGTGTTTTCACGAACACCTGCTTCAATTCGGGATGCTCACCATCCGTTTTGAGTACAATTCTCTTGAAACTCGGTTCTTTAACCGAATACATGATCCTGTAAACCGACCCATCAAGCCGCTGTTCGAATTCACTTACCGGATGTTCCAGTTCCACCGTGATCTTTTCAAGATCATTGTATCCTTTTTCTATCTTCACTCCATCAGGAAGAGAAACACTGCTGAGAACTATGGCGGGCCCCGTCAACAGGATTTCAATAAAACGCCCTTCAACGTTTAAAGCAAACAAAGGCTCACCTTTATAGGCAATCTCCACCATTTCTTCTTCAACCCTGATGTTTTTAACAACACAGGTTATAAAGACAACCACATCTTTTTCAACCTCATACGTAAGTCCGAGGGTGTCTAAAACGTCATACACGGGAAGAAAGATTTCGTCATCTTTTTTAATAACAGGAGCTGCGAGGTATCTTACGAAATCAGGACCACTCAGAAGACTCTGACCCTCCATGAAAGAGACCACAACATCACCGTAGCGCAAAAAATACATCGGGCCAAAGGTACCAACTTCAAACTCCATATCAAGTCTCGAACTGAGCTCACTTAAAGCTTTCCCGAGCGAGCTCAAGCTCACATATTCCACTCCATTCTGTTCAAAGCTACTCATTTCCTCCAGCCGTTCCCCTATCCTGAACGACAAGGCAAAACAGGAAAACACAAAAGCAATCAGGACAAGTATTGTCAGGAAGAGAAGCCTTTTCAGTACTTGAAAACACTCCCTCCTATGAACTCCCGGATTATAGAAGTGTGTGGGACCGCTCTTATGTCGTTTATTGGCAAAAAGTACTCAAGGAACTTCAACAACCGCCGAGCCTCTGAATACTCCTCTTCTGTGTGCTCCACCTGGATCAGCAAAGGTTCAGCATGTGTTTTAAGTACGGCGAGCTCGTAAACAAGCGCAGAGTTGAAAAACAGATCAGCCTCCTCCTGGAACGGGAATATATTCCTCTCTTCCCCTCTTCGTACTTTGGACCACATTTTAAGAGTGGTTAGTGGTGAATGTCCTCTGAAATAGTAATCTCTCACAAGTCTCCGAACCAGTCTTGTATCCGTCGTAGAGATACGGTTGAGACTGTCGATACTCAACTGTGTAAGAGCACTCACGTATACCTTGAATTTATATTCCCGCGGGATAGCTTCCGTCAAGCGTTCGTTCAATCCGTGTATACCTTCTATCACCACGATTTCGTGAGGCTCAAGTCTGAACGTTTCGCCAGTCCATTCCCTTTTGCCAAGCTTGAAATTGTAACGAGGTAACTCGATTTCTTCTCCCTTCAGAAGTTTAGATAGATGGACGTTGAAAAGCTCCAGATCGATCGCTTCTATGCATTCAAAATCGTATTCACCGTTTTCGTCCCTGGGGGTTTTTTCACGATCGAGAAAGTAATCATCAAGAGAGATTGGCACCGTAACAACCCCAAGTGCTTTGAGCTGGAGTGAAAGGCGCTTTGCGAAAGTAGTCTTACCTGAAGACGAAGGTCCAGCAACCAGTATGAACCTGACACCTTTTCTTCTCACTATCTCATGAGCAATCAAAGCTATCTTATATTCATGAAGCATTTCTGAAATTAGTATGAGCTCGTTCACATTCTGGGATCCCGAAACAATGAGCTCGTTAAGTTCCCCTACAGTCGAAACACCAACAATACTTCCCCAGCGTTTGTACTCGAGAAAAACGTTAGCAAACTTCGGCATCTCTCTGTAGCTCATTGGATCTTTCTTATTGAAATCAGGATATACAAGAAGAAATCCCGGATCGAATTGACGAAGATCGAACCATTTCAAATGTCCCGTACTTGGGGGAAGGTATCCATAAAAATAGTTCCTGTACTCACCACATGCGTATAAATCAACCGTATCCTTTCTCCTGAAACGGAAAAGTTTCGCCTTATCTTCCCACCCAAGTCTTTTAAATAGCTTTATCGCTTCAAACCGTGTCATGCGAACCTTTTCGAAAGGAAGATCCTCTTCCACCAGCTCCTTCATCTTCTGCTTTACGATAGAAAGCTCCTCTCCAGAAAGAGAGCCTTCCTCTACTTCGCAGTAAAGGGCATTGCCCAGCGAGTGCATCACAAGAAGTCGCTTTTCAGGGAAACAGTCTTTCATAGCCATATAAAGGAGGAAGATCAGACCTCTCTGGTAGACGCGCATGCCATCCGCTTCTTTTAGATCCACAAATCGCAGATCACCGTTCATGTTTATTTTTCTGAAAAGCTCACGTATCTTGTTGTTGAACTTAGCCGCAATTATGGGAGCCTGGTGGAAAGGTTCCGCTTTTTCTACGATCTCCTGAAAAGTTGTCCCTTCCTCCACCTTTAACGTTTCACCCGTTTCCAGCAAGCGCACCTCGAAAGTAGCCAAGTTAACTCCCTCCTTCTTGACAGGAAGATTATAGCAGTTAAACTACCTGAGCATATGCATGATATCATCTTTCCTGAATCACAGGGAGGGTCAAAATGAAACTGGGACATCACCTCAAAGAGTGTTCTCTGTGCCCACGGGAGTGTAAAGTGGACAGAAGAACCACATCCGGCGTTTGCGGTGTGGGATACTTCCCAAAGATTTCAAACATTGTTCTTCACAAAGGTGAAGAGCCGCCGATTTCCGGAGAAAATGGAGCTGGTGCGGTGTTTTTCAGTGGCTGTCCTATGAAATGCATTTACTGCCAGAACATGGGATTTTCTCAAAAAGGCATAGGAAAAGAAATAAAGCTCGATGATCTCATACATGCCTTCAGAGTTCTGGAAAAAGAAAAAGCCCATACTTTAGATCTGGTGACACCTACTCCTCATTTACCATGGATAGTGGAAGCTCTGGATTCATTGAAAAACGAAGGATTCAGCCTGCCCGTGGTTTACAACACCTCAAGCTACGAAAAGGTGGATATTCTGAGAGAACTCGAAGGTCTTGTCGACATATATCTCGCAGATATACGTTATACAGATTCCAGCTACGGCCTCAGGTATTCCAAAGTGCCTGATTACTGGGAAGTCGCCAGAAAGGCCATATTCGAAATGTATCGACAGGTAGGGCCATACAGGGATAACAAGAGAAAAGGCCTGATCATAAGGATTCTCGTTCTTCCAAACAACGTTTCCGGACACGAAAAAGCTCTCGAATTCATTGCACATCAGCTGGACCCTTCGGTTCCAGTTGCTCTTATGTCACAGTATCTACCGCATTTCGAAGCTAAAAAAGATCCTTTGATAGGACGAAAAATAACAACTGAAGAGTACGAAAAAGCGATCGAAATGATGTTAGAACTCGGCCTGGATGGATGGTATCAAACGGATGAAGTCGAAAGAGTAACCGCACGGGGCGTCGACTGGCTGCTGTGAAAAATACGAAGCTTTGAAATAATAATCCCCTTTTTTCCAACCTCAACCCTCTTAATCCCTTCTTTCTTGTTTTGACATGTAACATTTTTCACTCTAAAATGCTTGATGTATTCTCAAAAACTTTATATTATGGAGGTGAAAAGCATGAAACAGTTTTCAACCGTTACGCTTTTACTTCTCATACTGCTGACAGCGAGTTTTGTGTTTGGCGAAACCTACGCAAGAAACGAAACACTCTACGCCGGCGGCGGAATGTGGGCTCCTCCAAGCAACTGGAACCCTATAACACCATGGAATGCTGTTACAGGAACAGTGGGGCTCATCTATGAAACACTCTACCTTTACGATCCCATAACGGACAACATGAAACCATGGTTGGCCCAGGAAGGCCTCTGGATCTCTGATAACGTCTTTCGTTTAAAACTCAGGAAAGGACTCACATGGTCTGATGGCACACCCCTTACCGCAAAGGACGTGGCGTTCACATTCGAGCTGGCCAAAAAACACCCTGAGATCTACTACAGCTCCATGTGGAACTGGCTTGCTGATGTGAAAGTCATTGACGATCTGACCCTGGATTTTCACTTTTCTGATCCAAGATATCAGGAGTGGCGTTATAACCTTTACCAAATCCCGATACTGCCAGAGCACGTATGGTCCAAAAAATCCAAAGACGAAATACTCACAGGCGCCAATGAACCTCCTATAGGTTCAGGTCCTTATCTCTTTGAAACATATTCTCAGGACAGGATGGTTTACTTGAGAAACGACAACTGGTGGGCTACGAAGCTTCTTGGATTAAAACCCGCGCCAAAGAGAATCGTTTATCTCAGGGTTCTCAGCAACAACGTGGCACTGGGAATGATCCTCAAAGGAGAGCTTGATATAAGCAACTTCTTCCTGCCAGGAATTCCCAGATTGAAGCAGGCATATGGAAATATCCACACATGGTACGATGGCCCACCTTATATGCTTCCTGCTAACACCGCTTTCCTCTTCGTAAACACCGTGAAGAAACCTCTGGATAATCCAGAGCTTAGAAAGGCTATGGCATACGCCATCAATCCTAAAGAGATAGCGGAAAAAGTCTTCGAAAATCAGGTGGAAGTGTCTAATCCCCTGGGATTTCTAAATATTCCCGCATGGATGAACGTATATCCAGAAGATGTTGTTAGGAAATATGGCTTTAGATATGATCCAGCTGAAGCAAGAAGGATTCTGGATGCAGGAGGCTTTAAGGATGTGGACGGTGACGGATTTAGAGAAGCTCCTGATGGTTCCAAAATGCACTTTGACATTATAGTGCCTTACGGATGGACAGACTGGATGGAATCTATAAAGATAATAGCGAAAAACTTGCAAGCTGTTGGTATTAACGCTGAGGCCAAGTTCCCCGATTATAGTAAGTACACTGAAGATCTGTATGGAGGAAAGTTCGACCTTGCGATTAACAACTTCAACAGCACTGTATCCAGCACGGTCTGGACGCTCTATAACTGGCTTTTCAATCCCGATATTCAAGAATACATGACGAATGGTAACTTTGGAAGATACCAGAATTCTGAATTAACTCAGCTAATAGTAGAACTCAGCCATGCTCGTACGGTTGACGAAGCAAGAGAAACTGTTGCGAAAATAGCCGAAATATTCCTGATGGAAATACCCTACATTCCTCTCTGGTACAACGGAATGTGGTTCCAGGCAAGTACTCAGGTTTGGAAAAACTGGCCCAGTGCAAAGAATCCCTATGCAATTCCTTGCACCTGGAATGGTTGGTGGCAAATGGGTGGTGTGCTTACCCTCACAGGTATAACCTCTAAGTGAGCTTTCACATTCCTTAAACTTCCCCGCGCCCACACGGGGCGCGGGGTTCAATGGAGAGTGGAAGTTGATGAGCAAATACCTTAGCAGAAAGATGTTGGTTTATCTACTGACATTTTTTTTCGCCGTCACGATAGACTGGATGATTCCAAGATTCATGCCTGGCAATCCCATACTCATACTGGTATCGCGCTTTTCCGGAATGCCCGAAGCTACCAAAGTAATATACAGCTATCTCACCCAGGCTTTTGGGCTTGATCAGCCATTGTGGAAACAGTACATAAATTTCTGGAGAGCTTTTCTCAGCGGAGATCTTGGCATCAGTATATACATGTATCCAAAACCTGTCTTTGAGGTACTAAAAGAGGCGATCCCCTATGACCTTGCGCTCCTCTTACCTTCCATCTTGGTGAGCTGGATAGCGGGAAATTTGTTTGGTGCCGTAGCAGCACGAAGGAAAAAACTCGACTCTTTCGTTCTTCCGGTGCTTTACATCCTAACAGCAACACCATATCTCTGGCTTGGAATTCTTCTGGCATGGACATTCGGCGTTTTGCTCGATATCTTTCCTATCGCAGGCGCTTATAGCTTTTCCATGAGACCGAGCCTTTCCTTAGCTTTTATATGGGACTTTCTTAAGCACTGGATATTGCCGTTCCTCTCTTTGTTTATAGTCATGCTGGGCGGTTGGGCAATAGGCATGAGAAACATGATTATTTACGAATTGGAAGCAAACTACGCACGATATTTAGAAACCCTCGGCGCACCTCAGAGACTGATAAGAAAATACGCGTTCAGAAACGCTGTGTTACCACAGGTAACGGGGCTGGCTTTACAGCTTGGCGTCATAGTGGCTGGCGCTCTTACAACCGAGATAGTTTTTTCATACCCCGGAATTGGATACATATTGATGCAGGGAATTCTGAACCAGGATTATTTCTTAATTCAAGGCTGTTTTCTTTTTATCATTATAGGAGTCCTTCTGGCTAACTTCTTTGTGGATCTAATCTACGTGTTCATAGATCCCCGCGTTAGATATGCTTTTGGTGGTGAAACAGCGTGAGCGAAACCAGAGAAATTCTGTTTTTTGCTTTCCGCAATACAAAGCTCAGAATCGGTTTGAGCATAGTACTGTTGTTCCTTTTCTTTGCCCTTGCAGGGCCTTACTTTGCAAAATACGACCCCCTCGAATACGTGGGACCCGGTTATCATCCTCCGAGTTCTGAATACTGGTTCGGCACGACCACGTTTGGCCAGGATGTCTTTTCACAATTCGTATATGGTCTCCGATCGTCTTTCACAGTGGGGCTTGTAGGAGGCTCTTTGGCAACCCTCATAGGCCTGGCAATAGGTTTTTTTGCTGGTTATCGAGGTGGACTCATTGACGAGCTTTTGATGATGTTGACTAACATAATACTTGTAATTCCCACGCTTGCACTTCTAATTATTATTGCAGCGTACCTGCCATATAGAGGTGTTTTCATTGAAAGTATCATAATCGGTTTCACCGCATGGCCCTGGACAGCAAGAGCAGTTCGTGCCCAAACGCTTTCGTTGAGAGCCAGGGAATTCGTTGATCTTGCCAGAATAACCGCAATACCCACTTGGAAAATCATCCTTGGCGAAATCATGCCCAACATGCTTTCCTACGTTTTTATGGTTTTCATTCTGCAGTTTGGAGGAGCTATACTTGCTGCTGTGGGCCTTGATTTCATAGGATTAGGACCAACAAAAGGAATCTCTCTGGGTCTCATGATGCAGAATGCGGTTTTATGGAACGCTATACAGCTTGGCATGTGGTGGTGGATCATACCTCCCGGGTTGGCTATCACATTGATAGTAGGTGCATTGTATTTCATGAACACCGGCCTTGACGAAGTATTCAATCCAAAACTCAGGGAGATGTGAATTATGGCTCTGGAAGTAAAAGACCTTAAAATCTACTACAAGACATTGAAAGGCTATGTGAAAGCGGTTGACGGAGTGAGCTTCAGAGTTAAAGACGGTGAGATTCTCGGTATAGCAGGGGAATCAGGTTGTGGAAAGTCAACTCTGGGGAACTCCCTGGTTCTTCTCAAACCTCCTATGAATTATATAGATGGCGAAGTTATTATAGACGATCAAAAGTTACCTATAGCCGATTACGAAAAGATGAGAAGCTTTAGATATCGGAAAATAGCCATTATTCCACAGTATGCCATGGATGCCCTGAATCCCACCCGGAAAATTGGAAGGATGTTGAAAGAACTGTTTGAAAGTATTGGCGTTCCGTTTGAAACAATGATTCCCAAGATAAAAGAAAGGTTGAAAATAGTGAATCTACCCCAGAACGTTTTAGATATGTACCCAATAGAACTTTCTGGCGGCATGAAACAACGAATGGTGATGGTGATCGCCTCACTTATGGATCCCTCTGTAATGATAGCCGATGAGATAACATCGGCTCTGGATGCTTCATCTCAAAAAGCCGTGGTACAAATGCTGAGAGAGTTTAGAAAAAGGGGTTTTGTACGCTCGCTTCTATTCATCACTCACGACATTTCCGTTCTGTATCAGATCGCCGATACTGTGATGATAATGTACGCAGGTAAAGTAGCTGAGATAATGCCTATGGACAAAATTCTTAGAGATGCCCTTCATCCTTACACCAGGCTCCTTATTTCGTCGCTTCCAGAAGTGGGGATAAGATATACCGAAAAACTCCTTGAAGGGATTCCTGGTCAACCCCCCAACCTTTTGAATCCCCCGGAAGGATGTCGGTTTAAAGACAGATGCCCTGCAGCAAACGAGAGATGCTTTGAAGAACCACCTTTTATACAGGTTGAAGAAAATCACTGGATCGCTTGCTGGCGCGAGGTGGAGAAACGTGCTTGAGCTAAAAGATGTGTCCAAGATATATAGAATAGGAGCCTTTGGAAGAAGGAAGCTGCTGGCTGTCGACAGAGCAAACTTTAACATAAAGGATCAAACTGTTGTTGCCCTTGTTGGTGAAAGTGGTAGTGGAAAAACCACCATAGGAAAAATGATCTTAAAGCTAATCTCACCCACATCTGGAAAAATCATTTTAGATGGGGAGGATATCACAAAAATCAAAAGAAGAAGAATCAAGGATTACTATCTAAAAGTTCAGGGAGTCTTTCAAGATCCTTTCTCTTCTTACAATCCCATTTTCAAAGCTGATAGGATTTTCAAGATGGTACACGATTCGTTCTTTCCAGAGGTACCTCAGAATGAATGGAGAAAAAGTGTGCTTAAGGTAATAGAACAGGTAGGTTTGAACCCTGACGAGGTTCTAAACAAATTTCCTCATCAACTTAGTGGAGGGCAACTTCAGCGCTTTCTTATCGCTCGTGCTCTGTTGATGAAGGTCAAACTCCTGGTGGCAGACGAGATCATAAGCATGCTCGATGCCTCCACAAGGGTTGACGTATTGAACTTACTGGTCGACCTCAAAAAAGAAGGTTTATCTGTGCTTTTCATTACTCACGATCTTTCCCTTGGCTATTACATAAGCGATGAAGTTGTCATCATGTATAGAGGCGGCGTGATGGAATACGGTCCCACAGAAGAAGTATTCAAAAACCCTATACACCCCTACACCGTTTCACTGCTGGAGGCTGTACCAACCTTTGAAAAACGCTGGGAAGAAGACATCCCCGCCGTTTCCATCGAAGAAGAAAAAGCCACCCCAGTGGTCCAAAATGAATCTCAAATGTGCAAGTTTTACTGGCGATGTAACGAAGCTGATCCTGAGAAATGCCAGTCTCCTGGTTTTAAAGAAATTACTCCTGGCCACTTTGTAGCATGTTCTAGGAGGTGACAAGACTATGTTTCCAAAAGATTTTCTGTTCGGATGTTCCATGTCAGGTTTTCAATTCGAAATGGGAGCGAACGGCGATCCAGATGAACGTTCAGACTGGTACATCTGGGTCCGCGCACCAGTAAATTTAATCAGTGGAACGGTGAGTGGGGATTTGCCGGAGCACGGTACAGGTTATTGGAAAAACTTTAGTCGTATCCACGACCTTGCAGAATTAGCCGGAATGAACACTCTCCGAGTTGGCATCGAATGGTCGCGTGTATTTCCTTACCCGACTTTCGAAGCACCAGTAAAGGTTATAATCGATGAAGATAACAGGGTAACGTCAATGGATATCGATATATCCGGATTGAAGGAAATGGAAAAACTGGCCAATCTTGAGGCTCTCGAACATTACAGAGAGATTCTACTTGATTTGAAAAAAAGAGGCTTTACAGTGATAGTAGATCTCTCACATTTCACTCTACCGATATGGATACACGACCCCATCGCTGTCAATAGAGGAGAAAAGACGGACGCAACAGGCTGGGTAAATGTAAGAACTGTCGTGGAATTTGCCAAATACGCCACCTTCATGGCGTGGAAGCTTGATGATATAGTAGATATGTGGAGCACTATGAACGAGCCTCAAATCGTTAGTCAGCTTGGGTACCTGACAACTCGTGCCGGTTTTCCGCCCGCCTACTTTTCTCCGAGAATGTATATTCATAGTTTAATAAACCAGGCACAAGCACACGCTCGAGCGTATGATGCCATGAAAAAATTCACCAGAAAACCTGTGGGAGTGATCTACTCTTTCACATGGATAGACCTTTTGGAAGATAATAAAGAAGTGAAAGAGTCTGCTGAAAGATTCCACAACTGGGAATTCATGGATATGATCACTGAAGGCAACGTTTATGGAACTTTCAGAGATGATATGAAACACAGACTTGATTTCATAGGTGTCAACTACTATACACGTACGGTGATCAAACCTCTCCAAACACCTTTTGACATGGATGGATACACAATGACCTGGCAGGTCCTCCCTGGCTATGGATATAGCTCATCTCCTCAAGGTATAGCTCTGAGCGGAAGACCTACCAGTGATATGGGATGGGAAATCTATCCTGAAGGACTTTACGGAGTGCTTTCAAAGCTTCAAAGAAGGTATAACCTGCCCATGATAGTTACTGAAAATGGAATAGCAGATCATCGTGATGCTCTAAGGCCGTATTTTCTGATAGCCCATCTTCACGCAGTTGAAAAAGCTTTGGAAGATGGTATTGATGTAAGGGGTTATCTACACTGGTCTCTAGTAGATAACTACGAATGGGCTCAGGGGTTCAAGATGAGATTCGGACTGGTTCACGCGGAATTTCCTGCCAGATCTTACACGCCACGACCTTCATACTACCTGTATCAAAAGCTTATAGCTGAAAGATCAGTGGAACCCTTTCTTCCACTAATAAAATATCCTTACGACATGTGGGGTGATAACCTATTCCTAACATGAGAGATGTTGCCCGACGGGCAGGAGTTTCAATAGCCACTGTTTCCCGGGTGGTAAACGGAAGCCCTAATGTAAGCGAAGAAACCAGAAAGAAAGTGCTGAAGGCTATAAAAGAAACAGGTTACAAGCCTTTACCATCAAGCCGTCAAAAAAATCAGTTGATGCGCACTATTGGTATTCTTGTACCAGATCTCCTCGGTTACCATTATTCAGAGATCGTCATGGCAATCGAAGAATTCGCCTACGAACATCGATTCGATCTGATGCTTGCAGCTCCGCGCGGGCTTCCCGCTAAGGAAGAGGAAATTCTCGACGAATACTTTCGGCGCAAAATAGATGGCGTGATTGTCTGCGAGTTCAACACAGGTGAGGAATATCTTGAAAGATTCATTAAAAGCGGGGTCCCTGTGGTGGCGCTGGATTATTTCATCGATGAGATACACATAGACTCCGTAAATATCGACAACATTCAAGGTGCCTATTCAGCACTTCGATATCTTTACAATAAAGGCCACAGAAAGGTTCTCTACGTAAGAGGTCCTTCTCATATAGCCGCCTCTCTTGAAAGAGAAAAAGGCATAAAGAAATTTTTGAACCGACATCCTGATATGGAAGTTTTTATTCCAGATAAATGGGGAGGGTTCAATCCTGAGGATGGATACAGACAAATCAAAGAGCATCTCAGAAAATATGGAAAGAACTTCACGGCCATCTTTGTGGTAAACGATTATTCGACTCTTGGTGTATATGAAGCACTCATGGAATCAGGATTAGAAATTCCCGATGACGTCTCGGTTTTGGGCTTTGACGACGCTCCCTTTTCTAAATATATATATCCTCCACTTACCACAGTAGCTCAACCACGCTGGGAAATGGGCACCACCGCTGCTCAACTTCTCATTGACAGAATCTCCACACAGAAAGTGAAAGTTCCACGGAATGTTGTCCTTCCTACTCGAATAGTTGAAAGAAAATCGGTTAAAGAACTAAAGACTTGATGTTTTCTCGATCTACCCACAGATGGGATGACAATATTACCTAAAAAATTCCCCATGCTTTCTCCTATTTCCTGAAAACCCAGGAATAACTATTTGATGAATCCGTTCTTTCCCCGAGTGTATTAAATAAAAAGCGAACGAAACTCCTTCGAGTTTTTTCTTTCAAATGGTATAATCCAAAATCGCGGGCATGTGAATGCGATATATGGTCGGTGAGGGATTTTCTTGGATTACGAAGCTACTCTCAACTATCTTTATGGTAAACTGGGATTCAAAAAAATCCGTCTGGGTCTTGAACGTATTCAACGATTGTCAGAACTTCTTGGCAATCCTCAGCATAGTTACCGAGTGATCCACGTTGCTGGCACAAACGGCAAAGGCTCGGTGTGTGCCTTCCTCACTTCAATACTTTCGAAGACAGGCCTGAAAGTCGGCACCTACATTTCACCACACCTGTGGTCTTTCAGGGAACGTTTTTCCATTAACGGTTTACCCGTTTCAAAAGAAAAAATAGTGGAAGTTCTTTCAAACATGATCCCTTTAATAGAATCCATGGGGGCCGAAAACGAAGAAACACGCCCCAGTTTCTTTGAAGTCAGCACTGCAATGGCTTTCGAGATATTCAAAAGAGAAAAAGTAGATGTAGCTGTCATTGAAGTAGGACTTGGTGGAAGACTCGACGCCACAAATGTTGTACTTCCGGATGTAGCCGTGATAACAAATATCTCTTACGACCACATGCATGTGCTGGGAAATACCCTTGAAAAGATCGCCGCTGAAAAGGCCGGTATTATAAAGGATGGAAGTATCGTTGTTTGTGGCGAAACATCACCGGGACCAATGGAAGTTATAAGAAAAGTCGCGATCGATAGCGGCTCTCCTTTCTTTCTTCTGGAAAAGGATTTCTACTTTTCAAATCCTTTTCTGGAATTGAACAACAACCGCTTCGACTACTATGGAGTAAATTGTGAACTGAAAGATTTAATTATGAAAATGAACGGTGTTCATCAGTTCAGGAACGCCAGCATAGCCCTGGCGACAACGGAGTTGTTTTTGAAAAACATTGGAATGCCATTTAATAAAGACCAAATAAAAAGTGGTCTTATCCACGCATTCTGGCCAGGTCGTTTCGAGATAATCGAATATAAAGACAGAAAGATATTATTCGACGGGGCTCACAACGAAGCAGGAATGACTGCACTTAGAACAAACCTGGAAGCGTACCTACCTGGTATGAAATTGCCATGCGTATTCGGTGTGGTTGACGATAAGAACTACAAAGTTATGTTCGAAAGGCTTAAAGACAAAATCAGTACCTTCATTGTGACAAGACCCCTGAATTACCGTTCGACAAAAAGTCAGGAAGTTTTTGAATTCATCAAAACAAACTTTCAATCAACAGAGTATTACGAAGACCCTGTGGAAGCACTGGAACGTCTTCTCACTCTTACAGAAGCCGGTGAAACCATTCTGGTCTGCGGTTCACTCTACCTTGTTGGACACCTCCGAAATTACGTTTTGACAGGTGAAAGGGGACTTGAGTATGATCGTATCGCTTGAAGGAGCCGTTGAATCTGTAAACGGCGGTATAGTGGTCATCAACGTTTCTGGTATCGGCTTTGGTGTATTCGTCGATAGCCAAACAGAAGCGAAGATCCAACCCGGAGAAAAAGTAAAATTGCATATAAGCACTGTCTTCACTGAAAAAGGTATGGAACTGTACGGCTTTCTTGATCCACAGAAACAGGAACTCTTCAACACATTGTTGAAGATATCCAAAATAGGGCCGAAAATGGCTTTAAGATTACTCTCTCACTTAAAAGAAGAAGATCTGAAAATAGCCATGATACACGATGATCCTTCAATTCTTCAGCAAGTACCCGGAATTGGAAAAAAAACGGCTGAAAGATTGCTTTTCGAACTCAAACGGCTTGAGGAGGACTTAACTCCAGTAGTTAAAAGTGTTCCTGATATAAGCGCAAGCAACAGCACTTCACAGGCAATTGAGGCATTGCTGTCACTTGGATACGATAGATCGGAAGCAGTCTCTGCTGTCAAAAAAGCCCTGCAGAAGATGGGAGACCGCGCCACAACAGAAGACATTGTGAAAGAGGCTTTGAAAGGAATACTTTCAGAATGATTAAAATAAAACAACCAAGAGTGTGCTCGAAAAACCAAGAAACAGGAGTATGTTCAATCTTTCCAACGATGGATGCAAAAGCTTATCCAATCATATATTCCAAACCCGCTTGTATCCTTTCACATCCGCAAAACAACTCACTCGGAGATTAAACCCTCTGTTTCAGCATTTTATTGAAACGATCTGCTTAACAGCCCTGGAATCTCTCGCCCTTCTATCCTTATCACACATCTCGGTTTCTAAGTCTTGCGAGGCGCCGAGCGAAAGTTTAAGCAAACAATTACCGAGCCACATGGATGTGACGAGATTTCGCCTTTCTACCTTCTCCTGTTCCAGCATAGAGCTT
>DPRG01000019.1:33954-42354 GCA_003538775.1 Thermotogae bacterium | reverse complement strand
TGAAGGTCGTGTGATCACGTGCGTTTTGAGAGGAAAGAAGGCAAATCCAGATGTTCAACACTCGTTTGTACGAATACCTGTTCGTGCAGGATTGTCAAACATTATATGCGCTTAATTTGGTTAATGCGTGTGTTATATTGATGTTCAATTTTAATTAAAAATGATTTCGAAATCCTCTTCTGGAGCGTCTTAACAAAAAGGTTAATGGGTTAAATTATTCTAAACTACTTTTCAAATGACTTTGCTTATCCCTTGATGTGTAAATTTTTCTCAATTTCCTGTATTCAGAACATGCATATAATCGTGCAAAATAGGCAATTCCATACAATCTATGTTACAGGAGGTGTGGCGGGTGGCAAGGAAGGAAGCAGCTAAAAAAAGAGGCGAAGTTCGAGGATTTTCCTCTGAGTGAGGTACCTATCAGTGAGCGTAAGGGTTTCTGGTCAGTGTCGCTGGTGCTCCTGGGATTCACCTTTTTCACAGCTACCATGTGGGCTGGTGGTTCTCTTGGAAGCGCGTTCAGATGGGAAGAGCTCGTGACATTGATCGTTGTTGGTAACCTCCTGCTTGGTGCCTACGTTGCTGTTTTGGGTTTCATAGCCTACAAGACGGGTTTGAGCACGGTTCTGCTGGGTAGATACAGCTTTGGTGACTGGGGTAGTAAATGGCCGGATTTTGTGCTTGGATTTACCCAGATTGGCTGGTACGCGTGGGGAACTGCAACCATCGCGATATTGCTTGTTGAATCTCTTGGCATTCCAGAAGGATGGAAGATACCACTGATGATAGTATTTGGTTTTGCTTTCTGCTGGACTGCCTATGTTGGGTACAGGGGTCTTGAGGTTTTATCGATGTTTGCGGTTCCTTTGATGACGATACTGATCATCTGGAGCATGACTATAGCGACGAAAGATGCAGGAGGTCTGGCTGGAATATTGAAAATCGAACCCACAACGCAGATGGGTGTGGGTGCAGCGATTACAGTGATTTTCGGAACGTTCGTCAGTGGTGGAACGCAGTCCACTAACTGGACGAGATTTTCTCGTTCTGCCTTTACCGCGGTGATGGGTAGCTTACTGGCCTTCTTTATAGGGAACGGGCTCATGGTTTTCGCGGGAGCATATGGAGCGCTGGTTTACCAGGAACCTGATATCGTGAACGTTTTAAAGATACAGGGGCTTTTGGGCTGGGCAATAGTGATGTTATTTGCGAATATCTGGACCACACAGGATAACACCATTTACAATTTCTCCGTCGCTGGCT
Organism: Thermotogae bacterium; assembly: GCA_003538775.1. GTDB lineage: Bacteria > Thermotogota > Thermotogae > UBA12178 > UBA12178 > UBA12178. The sequence continues at coordinate 41,091 of DPRG01000019.1, read as the reverse complement.
GTAATCTCTTCAGAACTGAAAAGAGAAGGTATTTCACCCTTGGAGGAGCTGCCATCGGTACGGTTCTTGCCATTTTGGGTATGTACAACTGGCTTATACCCTACCTGGTGCTTCTTGGAACCTTCATACCGCCTATTGGTGGAGTCATAATGGCCGACTTTTTCGTAAAGTACAGAGGGAAATATCCAAAGCTGAGTCAGGTGAGGTTCCAGAAGTTTAACTGGCCCGGAATTCTGGGATATGTCGTAGGTGCCTTGCTTGCTAAATTCAGCCCGGGAATACCTCCAATAAACGGAATAATTGGGGCGTTCGTTGGATATGCGGTCTTTTACTGGATATTCAAAGCCATAGGCGTGAATGTGGAACATGAGGTTGTTCCAGAGGCCGAGTGAAAGAGGTGAAAGGGGAATGGATCTTGTTATTCGTAATGCGCGTTTGAGAGGACAGGAAGGGTTGAAAGACATAGGTATTAAAGGTGAAAGAATAGTTGCGGTCAAAGACAGAATAGAAGAAAACGGAGAGGTCGAGATCGACGCTGCCGGCAACTTGGTTACACCGCCTTTTGTTGATCCGCATATACATCTCGATGCCGTTCTCACGGTTGGGGATCCTCAGTACAACATGACAGGAACACTTTTGGAAGGCATAGAGATATGGAGTCGGAGAAAGGCCAAACTCACTTTTGATGATATCAAGAAAAGAGCCATAGAAGCCATAAAATGGGAGGTCGCGCAGGGGACAACGAAAATAAGAACACATGTGGATGTTTGTGATCCAAGCCTTGTAGCGCTCGAAGCGATGGTTGAAGTGAAGAAAGAAGTACAGGATATTGCTGATCTACAAATCGTGGCTTTCCCTCAAGAAGGTATTGTTAGCTATCCAAACGGCGTGGAATTGATGAGAAAGGCGCTTGAAAAGGGTGCGGATATCGTTGGCGGCATCCCGCATTATGAATGGACACGAGAAGACGGCATAAAGAGTCTGGATATTGTGTTCGAACTTGCCAAGGAATTCGACAGGGATATAGACGTGCACATCGACGAAACCGACGATGATCACTCGAGATTCACGGAATACCTTGCTGCCAAGACGTTGAGAGAGAACTATCAGGGGCGTGTAACGGCAAGCCACACCACGGCCATGCATTCTTACAACAACGCATACGCATTCAAACTCATAGGTCTTTTGAAAAGAGCAGAAGTAAACGTTATAACCAATCCGCTTGACAACATAGCACTTCAGGGTAGGTTCGATACCTATCCCAAACGCAGAGGACTTACAAGAGTTAAGGAATTACTTGAAGCCGGAGTGAACGTCGGAATAGGTCACGATTCAATACTCGATCCCTGGTATCCGCTGGGTCGGGGCAATATGTTGCAGGCGGCGTTTATGTGTCTCAATGTTGCTCATATGACCGGTTATAACGAGATGCTGAAGATATTCGATGCCATAACCGTCAATTCAGCCCGCATTTTCAGACTTGAAGATTACGGTATAGAAGAAGGCAAAAGGGCCGATCTTGTAGTTTTGAACGCTCCAAGCGAGATAGAGGCTATACGATTGATGGCCGAAGCGCTCTATGTGGTAAAGAATGGGAAAATAGTTGCCCAGACACAGCCGGCATCTGCCACTTTGAAGGGTGAAAAGATCACGTTCAGAGTGCCTGGAATATACGACTGATAGGTTTTTAGCGGAAATCAGGGCCCGAGCTATCGGGCCCTTTTTTATATCATGATAAAATCTTTCAGGTTAGTGGAAAAGGGTTTCTGAAGGTTTCGGAGGTGTTTGATGAAAGATTACAGGACGCTTGTGTTCTTGAAGCTCGATCCCGCCAGAGCGAAGGAAAAGAATCTTCCCGTAAAACTTCCTCTCTTACTGGAAGATTTTTTGAGAGCTTCAAAGAGTAACGAAGTGGAGATAGACAGCGTAATTAGAGGTCTCGAGACAGCTCTTGAAGTTGGTGAAGACCCCGAGTACTATACTTCCTATCTTGTTTATGCCTATTATGAGAAGTTCAAGATGTGTCTTTCGAAGGCTGGCCATTCACACCTTGGTGATTGTGAAGGATGGCTTGAGAAGGCCAGGAAGCTTCTGCATGATTATCGCTATCATTTTTACAGAGCTATCCTGCTTAGAAAAATGGGACGATTAGAAGAAGCTGAGCTGGAATTGAAGAAAGCTTCTTCCATGGCTCCCCGGTTTTATCCCATCTGGTTTGAACTTGGTCAGCTGTATATGGAGAAGGGTGAATACGACGATGCTCTGGATGCTTTTCAACAGTCCATGAAGTTAGAACCTTCTTTCTTGCCGGCCGCTTTAGGGGTCGCGGATGTTTACGCGGTCAAGGGGCTTCACGATGAATCCATACAGATGCTTGAAGCGATTCTCTCTGCAGATCCCGATTTTCTTCCCGCTCTTGAGCGTCTTGGAGCTGTTTATAACGCTTCACAGCGGTTTAGAGCTGCTAAAGAGCTTTTAGAAAGAGCGGTTTCTATATCTCCGGAAAGCTGGGAGATTCATTACAATCTCGCTCATGCACTTACCAGACTTGGCGAGCACATAAGAGCTTTCCAGCACTTGAGAAGAGCTGTCGAACTCAACCCTGGACCTGAGACGCTTAACGAACTCATGCTTCAGCAGAGAAATATTGGTCTTTTCGAGGAAGCGTCGGATGTCGCTGTGAAACTCCTTAGACATCAGGATACTCCTTTGCATTTTAGGGTGAACGCGCTGAAGACACTGTATTACGCTGGAGAATGGGATAGATTCTGGCATTTTTTCGATGATCTGGCGGACCAAAGTGAGGAGGCACTCGAGATATCTGTTCTGGTTTCTCTTGAAACTGGTAATCTGAAAGGAGCCACAGAGCTTTTCAAGCGTTTGAGATCTCCTTCTGCTATGATTACGGCCTTGATGGAAAAGGCGAAAGAGGGGTTGTACTGGAATCCTGTGCATGAGCTGGATGTTGAGGGCTTTGTTCGAGAAATGGTTGATCGTTACGAGACTTCGAACATACCGAAGCGTTTCTTTGAAGTGATGGAAGGTAGAATACCAGAAGAGGTTCTTGATAAACCCTGGAACGTCGGTGAATTGATCCGCGTGATATACGATCCTGTTCCTTCTTTCAGCAGCGCGTACAGAAACACAAGCAGGCTCTTCTTTGCCCTTTTTGGTGGAGGCAATGCGCTGGCGTTTGGAAGGGTGGTATACAGGCTTTATCAGCTTGTTTTCACCGGTTTGGGGTTTTCTCTGGAATCGTTTGTGGACAGTGTAGTGGAAGAATTGAAAGATCTTTCCTGGAGTTCAGCGGTTGCGCTTGCACGGATGGTGGAAGAGAAAACGAAAGATCCCGAAGTTGTTGCTGAAAGTAAGGTAAACGATTTTGTGGAATTGATGACCGGGTTGTTGATGTTAATAGCGGTTGATTGGGATGGGAGTATAGAGGACGAAAATCTGAGAGAGGTGTTTGAGGAGGTGAAAAGATGGTCGGAGTTGACAGACAGGAGTTTTTGAGAAAGCTTGTAACATCGAATGACACCAAGATCCTGCTTCTTGTTATGGACGGTATAGGCGATGTACCGGGAAAGGATGGAAAGACCCCACTTCAAGTTGCCAGAACACCAAATCTAGACAGACTTGCCGCAGAAAGCGAGCAGGGACAGACTATCCCGGTTCTTCCGGGCGTTACTCCGGGGAGTGGACCGGGACATCTTTCGCTTTTTGGTTACGATCCAGTCCGTTATCAGATAGGCCGAGGGATCCTTGAGGCTCTGGGGCTTGGAGTTGAGGTTGGTGAGAAAGACCTCGTTGCACGCGCTAACTTTGCCACCATAGAGGGAGATGTTGTAAAAGACAGACGTGCTGGGCGCCCGTCTACAGAGGAAAGCGCTAAGGTGGTGGAAAAGCTATCCCACGCGATCAAGGAAATAGATGGAATCAGAATTACCCTGTATCCTGGTAAAGAGCATCGTTTTGTGGTGAGGTTCACCGGTGACGGTTTGGATGAAAGGATCACCGACGCCGATCCTCAAAAGAACGACCTTCCGATTGTTTGGAGTGAACCCCTTGTGGAAGAAGCGCGACGCACAGCGACGGTCGTTAACGAATTTTTGAAGCGTGTGAAGGAAGTGCTCAAAGATGAGCCGAAAATGAATTTCGCTTTGGTCAGAGGGTTCTCAAAATACCCGGATCTCCCCAATTTCTGTGAGGTTTACGGATTGAAAGCAGCAGCTATAGCCACCTATCCCATGTATCGTGGGATTGCGAAACTGGTTGGTATGGAAGTGCTTGATTGTGGTCCTGAGATTGAAGATGAGGTGAAGGTTTTGAAAGACCGCTTCAACGATTTTGATTTCTTCTACTTCCATGTGAAAAAGACGGATTCTTATGGGGAAGATGGGAATTTCGACGCGAAAGTTGAGGTGATAGAGAAGGTAGATCGTATACTGCCAGAGATACTGGAGTTGGGCTTCGATGTCGTTGTGGTCACGGGTGACCATTCCACTCCTGCGCTTTTGAAGGCTCACAGCTGGCATCCTGTACCTTTCATGATCAAATCCGAGTTCGCCAGGTATAGTTCCACAAATACCTTCGACGAATACTCCTGCGCAAGAGGAGTACTGGGAACCTTCTATGCAATGGATGTAATGGGATTGATACTCGCCCATGCTCGGAGACTGGAAAAGTACGGAGCTTGATAATCAGTACCAGCCAAATTTTCCTCTGCTCGTAGCCTTTTTAAGCGGGGGGCTGGCTGTTCTGGGACCAGCTCCCCGTTTTTTCTTAACGATTTTGATCGTTCTAACGGCGCTCAAGAACCATCGATTGACCCTGGGTATATTGGTAGGGCTCATAGCTGTTCTTCCAGGCGTTCTAATGGACGTTTTTTCGTCTGGTATTGAAGGTGAAGAAGTGGTTGGTGTCGTTGTAAATGCTGGAAGAAACCACGTGATTCTGGGGGATGTAAGGATACTGTCGAAGAATCAATGGCGGAGTTTTCCCAGAAAGGTAAAGATTCTTGGTGAGAATACCTCCCACCCCGGCGATGTTGTTCACGCGATTGTGAAAGAATGGAGATCTGAAAACTCGTATCCGAAAACCACGATAATGGCGGAGAGGATTGGATCGGCCTATCTTCCACGGGGTTTTTATCCTCTTATTAAACGAAAGTCCTATGAGTTGCGAAGCTGGATATCGCGCTTGCTGGACGGATATCTGGGGCGTGTCAGCTACATATCGAAAGGATTGCTTCTTGGCGAAAAAAGCGAAGAATCAGAGATTTTTAGAAGCGCTGGTATATCCCATTTCTTTGCCGTTTCGGGTTTTCATGTTTATATTCTTGCGGGTCTTTTGGTATTGCCTCTGCGCCTGTTTATGATTCCGCGCAACTGGCGTCTTTTTTTGCCCGTCGTGGTTTTGTGGCTCTATTTGTGGTGCGTTGATTTTCCCGCATCTGCCGCAAGAGCTGTTGGAATGATCACTCTGTACAGTTTATTCAAGTGCATAGATTACTCCGTTCAACCCTTGAACATACTCGGTGCTATTGGACTGGTAAACCTCGCTATAGAACCGGAGCAGGCGTTCTCAGCCTCTTTTGTACTCTCGTATTTTGCGACTTTTGGTATCCTCACAATTGGGATTAACGTATACAGCAGAATGAAAGCTTCGCGTTTGAAATTTTTAGCTGAAGGATTTGCTTTCACGTTCGGAGCACAGATTATGGTTCTTCCTGTCAGCACTTTTTTCTTCAATAAGCTTTATCCATACGCTTTTCTCGCAACTCTTGGACTTGTATGGATTCTGCCTTTTATCATGCTGGGTACGATTTTCTTGCTTGTGTTTCACGTGCTGGGAGTGGAGTGGCTGGCAAAAATAATAGCAAACGGCACGTCCCTTATAGGAACGGCCGTTCACAAAACAGCAGGGTTTCTTGCTGAGTTACCTTTAGGAACAGTTCAAATAGAATCGAGAATGGCGGTCTACTTACTGCTTATCATTTCGGTTTCCGCGTTGATTTTCTTCTGGCAGGAAGGACACAGACCGTAGATAACCACACTGTAATTGGTCATGTTAAAGCCGATTGATTCCGCTGCTTGTTGGATCGAGTTTTCAAGATCTTTCAGATCGATATTCATTATGGTTCCGCAGGATGTGCAGATTGCATGATGATGGTTTGAACTGGATTCGGCAAGCTCATATCTATATACTCCTTCATTCGGCTCAAGCCTTCGGAGCAGCCCCATACTGGTAAGAAGCTCAAGCGTTCTGTAGACGGTTGCCTTACTTATGCGCCTCCTTCGCCTCAGAAGTAACTGGTATACATCTTCAGCTCCCAGATGGTCTCCCACCTCTTCGAAGATCTTCAGTATGGCTTCTCTTTGAGCCGTGACCCGGTTGCCTTGTTCGCGTAGTTTTTTTCGCATAACATCCTTGAGCATCGTTCCACCTCCGCAGACCAAATATAGCAACTGGATACAACAATTATGTTACTATGACTTGACTGTCGATTCAAGAAACCGTTCCTTGTTTTTAGGTATTTTATACGATACGGTCACCGTTAAACAAGGCGGTCAGGAAGGTTTCTGGAAACACTTATTTCAGGAGATAGAATATCGTTGATATAGATCGAAATCAGCGAAGCACGCTGTTCTAAGGAGCGTTAGAAGGTAGTGCATAATGTTGTGATGAAAAATTTGACAATTTAAAAACGTCAAGACAATCGTTCTATCTCGTTATGAAAGCAACAGATGAGCTTATGACACCAGGCGCTTTCGATATCATTACGAAAGACTCGCTTTTCCCTTCCCTCTCATTAACAAAGAAGAAAGGAAATATCACACATCTCGGTTTCCAAGTTGTGCTCAGTGGTCATCCTCGCTCACGCTTGCAAACAATTACCTCTAGAAAGAAAGGAGAATGTCCCAGCATAGAGCTTTTACAGTTGCGCTCCGCTTGTTTCCTCGCAAGCACTCACAAACGATCGCTTCCAAAAAGAAGTAAGGAGACAAAACGCACGTGATCACGCGACTGTCGCTCACTTCCTCCTTCCCTCGCATCAACAAAGAAGGAAGGAATAGATCACACATCTCGGTTTCTAAGTTACGCTCGGAGTTCCCCCTCCCTCGCGCTTGCAAACAA
>DPRG01000019.1:0-33685 GCA_003538775.1 Thermotogae bacterium | reverse complement strand
CGGCGCCTCGCAAGACTTAGAAAGCGAGATGCGTGATGAGGATAGAAAGGCAAGAGATACCAGACCCGTTAATCAGATTGTTTCAATAAAGTGCTGAAACAAGGGGGTTAATCTCTGAGTGAGTTGTTTTTCGGATGCAAAAGGATACAAGCGGGTGTGAGAAATAAGATTTGGATAAGTTTTTGCATCCATCGTTGGAAAAATCGAACATGATCCTACTTTTTGATTTTCTCGAACACATTCATGTTCAAGAGTAGTTAACAGATAGAATCCAGCGAAATATTTCTACATGTAGGTCAGTATATTGGTTAAGCCTGCAAGCCGTCAATTTCAATAAAAATTAGCTTCCTTCGTTATCTTTTGATTTGACGTAATATGTGATGAAGTGTTCGTTTGCTTGACCATAGTCGAGAATTCTCGAGATATTAAAAGGTAAAGGCGATTATTCATAAATAATCACTTTGTTTTTTCTTTAATTGATTATTTTCAGCTAATGGATTCGTTGACACATAGAGGATGACAGTATATAATTTCATAAAAAGAAAATGACTTTCATTTTATGAAAGCAAGATGCTGGAGGTGCCTTAATGAAGGTAGTCACATTTGGGGAGATAATGATGCGGTTGAGTCCGGAAGGTCATAAGAGGATACAGCAGGCTGATCGTTTCGATGTTCACTATGGTGGAGCGGAGGCCAACGTGGCGGCTTTCCTGGCGCAGATGGGAGTGAAGGCTTACTTTGTGACCAAGGTTCCAGACAATCCTGTGGGAGAGGCGGTCATATGGCATCTCAGGCGTTTTGGTGTGAAGACAGACTGGGTTGTTAAAGGGGAAGGGAGACTTGGAATCTACTTTCTTGAGGTTGGAGCTTCTCAAAGGTCCAGCAAGGTAGTTTACGATCGTGGTGGATCGTGTATATCGCGGTCTAAACCGGAAGATTTTGTCTGGGAAGAGATCTTGGATGGAGTGGATCATTTTCATTTTTCGGGGATAACGCCTGCGCTGGGAGGGGATCTTCCAGGTATCGTGGAGAGAGCGTTGAGGGTTGCGAAAGAGAAGGGGGTAAGGGTTAGCTGTGATCTCAACTACAGGGCGAAGTTGTGGAGTTCGGAGGAAGCCCAGAGGGTGATGAAGCCGTACATGGAAATGGTGGACATATTGATTGCGAACGAAGAAGACATAGAGAAGGTTTTGGGTAAGAAGATAGAGGGTTTGGACGTGAGGAGCGGGAAGATCGATCGGGGGAGATACGTTAGAGCGGTGAAGGAGCTGTCAGAGGAGTATGGATTCGAAGCGATAGGGATAACGTTGAGGGAGAGCAGGTCGGCGAGTATAAACGGCTGGTCGGCGTTGTTGTGGGAAGGGGGAGAAGTTTACTTTTCGAAGGAGTATGAGGTGCACGTAGTGGACAGGGTTGGGGCGGGAGATGCGTTTGCTGGGGGTTTGATATACGGTTTTTTGTTGGGTAAGGAGGGGCAGGAGAAGCTGGAGTTTGCTGTGGCGGCGTCATGTTTGAAGCACAGCATAGTTGGGGATTTTGCGGTTTTGACGAAGGAAGAAGTAGAGAAACTGGCTGCTGGAACTACCTCCGCAAGAGTGGAACGTTAATTTTAGAGCTGGAAAAATCCAGCCGATTTCAAACTAATGTGAGGAGGTGGGTTTTATGAGAAAAGTGTTTGCTCTTGTAACAATCATACTTATTAGTCTTGCACTTTTTGCAGCTTACTCAGGGGAACTTTATCCAGTACAACAGTATGTCATGCGAGATCCTGACTTGAGTGACGAGCTCTACATCTTTGTCCTGCCTATGCGAAACCTGGAGTTCTTTATCCCACACGTGGAGATGTTCGAGCTGGCTGGGAAGATTCTTGGAGTCAAAACAAGAGTTATGGGACCGTCGGGATATGATGTTCCAGCAGAAATACAGGCAATGGAAACCGCTATTGCTATGAAGCCAGCTGGTATAATCATCTACCCTCCGGGACCTGAACTTGGCCCTGTCATCAACAAAGCTGTTGATGCCGGTATTCCAGTCGTCACTGTTGTGGGCGATGTACCGGAATCGAAACGTCTGACTTTCGTGGGCATTAATCAGTATGAAGTTGGTGTTGTTGGTGGAGAATACCTCGCAAAATTACTTAACGGGAAAGGAAAAGTCGCCATTTTGAGTATCACCGCACCCATGTTCCAAGAAAGAGCTCAAGGGTACATAGATACCTTCAAGAAATATCCTGGCATAAAGATAGTGGCAGAAGGAGATACTCAAGCTGATCTTCCAACAGGTATTTCTGTTGCCAAGTCGATACTTCAGGCTCATCCGGACCTTGACGCTTTCGTATGTACCGACTCCGTGGGCGCTATGTCTGCTGTCACTGCTATTAAAGAAGCGGGGTTGACTGGTAAAGTTAAGGTTATAGGAATGGATCGAAACAATGATACCGTGCAGTACATAGGTCAAGGAGTCATCGACGCTTCTGTTGCTCAGATGGATCATCTTACAACTTTCTATGCCATGCTTGTTCTTTACAATCTGCATCATAATCCCGCTCCAATCACGACGAATAACGAAGCAGCTGGTGTGATACCTGCACCAAAGTGGATCAACGTTGGTGTTACTCTCGTTACGAAAGATAACTGGCAGTATTTCCTGAAAAAGTAAGGGGTTCTTTTGCAAGGCGCAGGGATAAACCCTGTGCCTTGCTGTATATTTCAAATTTGGGGGTATAAGCTTGTCCAGAGTTATTTTGAGAGCTCTAAATATTGAAAAAAGCTTTCCAGGTGTAAAAGCTGTTGATGGTGTGTCCATAGAAGTTTTTGAAGGTGAAGTTCATGCGGTGGTAGGAGAGAATGGAGCCGGAAAGTCAACGCTGATGAAAGTTCTTGCAGGTGTACTGAAACCTGATGCTGGCGAGATCATTTTCAATGGTCAACAAGTAAGGTTTCGAAGCCCTGTAGAAGCAATAAATGCGGGAATAGGATATGTACCCCAAGAGCTTGACGATTTCCCTCTGATGACTGTAGCGGAGAACATATTCGCAATAAGATTGAGGGAAATAGGAAGATTAATATCGAGAAAATCGATAATCGAAGAAGCTAGAAAACACTTGGAGTACTTTGATTTGAAAGTTAATCCCAATGAGCTGGTTGGTACTCTTTCCACTGCTGAACGTCAGATCATTCAAATAATACGCGCTCTCGTATGTGAACCCAAGGTCATGATATTCGATGAACCAACAAGCTCAATCGACATAAGTGAAACTGAAAAGCTTTTCAGCCTGATTGAAAGAATGCGTTCCAAAGGTATATCAGTACTTTACATCTCACACCATTTATCTGAAATATTCAAAATAGCACAGAGAGTAACAGTCTTGAGAGACGGAAAATTGGTTACCACTGTTGGAGTCGATGAAGTAGATGAAAGAGAACTTTCTCGCTTGATGGTAGGAAGAAAGATAGAAACTTTGTATGGAGAAAAGAAAAAAGAAACAGGAGAAACCGAAGTATGTCTTGAAGTAAAGAATCTGTCTTCTAAAGGTTTGTTCAATAACATAAACTTTTACCTCAAAAAAGGAGAAATACTCGGTTTTTTTGGTTTGATAGGCTCTGGTCGCACAGAACTTTTTAAAGCTATTCTTGGATTATTACCTATAGACAAAGGAGAAATAATGATCAACGGAAAGGAAAAAAGATTTTCTGGGGTAAAAGATGCCGTAAAAAATTCAGTGGGATACTTGCCAGAGGACCGAAAGAGAGAAGGTCTCTTCCTTGAAATGTCAATAAGTGATAACTTGATAGCTCCGCAAGCTGAGAAATTCGCTAACAAGCTCAGGGTGATGAACAACGGGAAGATTATAGAGTTCTCTCAAAAGATGATGCGGGAATTGGAAATCGTTGCAACGTCACCAAGGCAACGTGTAGGAACATTATCAGGCGGCAATCAGCAAAAGGTGCTACTTGGCATGTGGATTGGGATTGAACCCAACATATTAATAGTAGATGAACCCACAAAAGGAGTCGACATTGCCACAAAACAGCTGATTTACAAAAAGCTTAGAGACTTGAGTAACTCTGAAATTGGAATTGTTGTAATCTCATCTGATCTGCCAGAGATAGTGCAATTATGTGATCGCGTAATTGTCATGAGAGAAGGGAAAATAGTAGGCGAGCTCAAAGGAGATGAAATCACTGAGGAAAATATAATGGAATATGCTGCGGGTGTGAAAAAAGAGGAGGAAGCAATATGAAGGAGTTCCGTTCTAATAAGGCTGCTGCGGCTATACTTCAATTCTTTCGATATCGTGAAGTGTTGCTTGGTATAGTAATTGCTACTGTTGGTATAGTCATGACATTTGTCTCTCCTTACTTCTTAACAGTAGCAAATCTCAGAGCGCTTCTTGTAACAACTACCCTTGAAGGAATAATAAGCATTGGCATGGTTATGGTACTGGCCGCAGGAGGACTCGATCTTTCTGTTGGATCGGTTCTTGCATTTGCAGGGGTCGTCGCGGGACTTGCAATGAAATCAGGTCTCCCTATTTATGCTTCAGTGCTGCTAGCCCTTCTTGCATCGGCTGCTGTTGGTCTTGTCAATGGTCTCATCATTTCGAAATTGCGATTTGATCCATTTATTACCACTCTTGGCACCATGATAATGGTTAGAGGTCTCTTGCTTGTCATGTCGAATGGTAGAGCGGTTCTTAATCTTCCTGAAAGGTTTAACTATTTTTACGGCCAGGGGATTTCAGTACCCTGTGTACTACTTTCTAATAATAGCGGCAGTCATGGAGTTTCTTCTAAGAAAAGTGGTGTTTTTCAGATACAACTATTATGTAGGAAATAATGAGGAAGCGGCAAGGATGTCTGGTATCAACGTTGACCTTGTAAAAGTAACAGGCTATGTAATCGTTGCTGTTCTGGCAGGTTTTTCAGGAATACTCATGGCGGCACGTATGGGAACCGCTTCCGTTACAATAGGCAGCATGACCAATTTGAACGTCCTCGCAGCGTGTGTCTTAGGTGGAGCTTCCTTCAGCGGTGGACAAGGTACAGTTTTAGGTGCCGTTTTAGAGCATTCCTGCTCCAACTGCTCATTAACGCATTAAATATTGCAGGAGTTGGAATTTACTGGCAACAAGTTTTCACTGGTGCAATACTCTTGGGTGCAATTGCATTGGATAAATTGAGAAGGAGGTGATATTTTGGCGCGCTTTGTCGATTTGACGCTGACTTTAGAACATGGAACAAGAGCTTTGGATCTTGATCCAATAACATTCATTAACAAATACCGGACTATTGAAAAAGATGGTTATAACCTTAGTCAAGTTATTCTAAGTTCTCACGTCGCCACGCATATCGACGTTCCTCGTCATTTTCTGGAAAATGGCGAAACCCTTGAGCAGATCCCTCTTGACAGGTTAATAGGAGAGGCATGCCTGTTGGATTTTTCTCACAAAAAAGCGAAAGAACGTATAACAGCCGATGAACTCAGCAAATATGATAATCTAATCGAACCTGACTCTGTCGTAATTTTGAGGACCGACTGGTATAAAACCTTCCCTTCCCATGAATATGGCTATGATAATCCCAACGTTACCACGGACGCCGTAGAATACCTTGTCAGCAAAAAGATCAAGATGCTCGGCGTTGAAGCTCCAACCTTAAACTGGGAAGATAATCCCAGGTCCCACAAAATTCTACTGGGTGCGGGAATCATTCTGGTGGAAGGACTGGCATACCTCGATCAGCTGGAAACAGATACCTTCAGATTTTATGCGATACCACTGAAAATCAAAGGTCTGGACGGTTTTCCTGTCAGGGCATTCGCGGAGATTCTGTAGCCGCCGCTGGACAAGAGGTGAAATGTAATGTTGAAACGATTCAAAGTTGTTGTTTCGGATCACGACTTTCCTGATTTGAGTATCGAAAAAAGCATACTGGAACCCATAGGCGCCGAGGTAATAGGTGCCCAGTGCAAAACCGGTGGCAAGTCCTTGCTGAAATTTGTGAAGGATGCAGATGCTATACTTCAACAGTATGCCGAAATACGTGCCGATGTTATAGAAGAGCTTGAAAAGTGCAAGGTGATAGCTCGCTATGGTATTGGTGTGGACATACTTGACCTTGAAGCCTGCAAAAGGAAGGGCATCATAGTTACCAATGTACCTTATTATTGCGTAAATGAAGTCGCTGATCACGCAATTTCTATGGCTCTTATGCTAATTCGCCGTATTCCCATGTACTGGAAGGCAGTAAGAGAAGGTAAATGGCACTGGTCGGCATCAGGAGCACCAATTCACCGAATCGAGGGACAGGTATTCGGATTGATAGGATTCGGGAAGATTGCAAGAAACATAGCACGCAAAGTGAAAGCTTTCGGCTTTCAGGTGTGGGCTTATGACCCATATGTTCATGAGTTCTTCATGAAAGAAGAGGGAGTAAGAAAGGTAGAATTTGAAGAGATCATAAAAGAATCCGATGTTTTGTGTTTACAAGTACCTTTGAATGAAAAGACACATCACATGATCGGCGAAAAGGAGTTAAAAATGATGAAAAACTCAGCTATACTGATAAACACATCAAGAGGACCACTGGTTGACAACAAAGCACTTTACAAAGCACTCGTTGAGGGTTGGATAGCTGCGGCTGCTCTGGATGATTTGGAAGAGGAACCTGCAAAAAAGGAGAAATGGAATCCCGAGAATAATCCTCTTCTCTCTCTTGAAAACTGTGTTGTAACACCCCATTCAGCATATTATTCAGAAGAATCCATAGAAGAAGCCAGAAGAACAGCTGCTGAGGAGGTTCGTTCTGTTCTTTTGGGACAGGCACCAAGATACAGAGTGGTTTAATAGAGTTATTCAAAACAGTTTTGATTACGGAGGTGATTCTTGTGGCAAGTTATAGGTATGCTTTCAATCATGTAGGAGTTTCGGTGACAGATCTGGAAAAAGCAATAGAATTTTACAGGGAAGTATTCGGTTTGAAACTCATAATGGGACCTGCTGAAATTAAAAACGACGACACTGTAATAGGGAGACTTTGTAACGATATTTTTGGAGAAAAAATGCAACACTTCAGAATTGCTCACATGACAACAGTGGATGGAATCGGTATTGAATTGTTTGAGTTCAAAGATCCCAAAGCTGAAAGAAGGGAAAATAACTTCGAATACTGGAAAACCGGTATATTTCACATGGCCTTCACGACTTCTAACATGGAAGAATCAATCAAGAAAATAGAAGAACATGGTGGAAAGGTACGCAGTCAGGTTTGGGAGGCTTTCCCCAACAGGCGTTTGGTGTACTGCGAAGACCCTTTTGGCAATATATTTGAACTTTATGATTGCACTTATTCAGAAATGTACGCTAATCGCGAAGAGTACAGATAAAGAGGGGGAATAAACATTGAAGAGATCGGACTTTATTATCGCTGCCGATTCTGACCGTGCCAAATTCATTGTCAGACCCTGGGAAGAAATACCACTTACAGAACTCGTACCTGGTTCCCTCAGTCACCTGGTACGAGGAAAAGGTATGTTAATAAGCTTTTTAACGATGAAGGCAGGTAGTATATTCGATTTGCATTCACATCCTCAAGAACAGATAATGATAGTATTAGAAGGATACTGTGATGAAATTATAGAAAACAAAATCTACCGTGTTACCCCAGGTGATGTCATACATCTTCCATCGAATATTCCACACGGCGCGTTTATTGGAGACGTTGATTGTAAGGCAATTGACATATTTGTTCCCGCACGAGAGGACTACATAGAAAAATACAAAGCTCAGCATCCTGGCGCAAAGATCGTCTTTGTGGAAGTTTAATCCTGATGCAACGGAGGAGGCTAGTGTTTGTTAGAAACGGTTAAAAAAGTTTTCGAAGTCCTTGAATGGATATTGAAAAACCCCGATGGAGTTACTGCTAGCGATTTGTCGAGATGTTTCAACATGAGCTTATCCAATGCTTATAAGTACTTGTCAACCCTCGAGTTTCTTGGTGTCCTTGTTAGAAAGTCGGACAAGCGTTATACTGGAGGTTTCAAATTGCTGGAATACGGATCGGCCGTGCTAAGGAATCTTGACATTCGCCAAATAGCACGGCCGTATCTTGCTAAGCTTTTAACGAAGACGAACCAGACGGTACATCTGGTTATCAAAGACGGTTTCGAGGGAGTTTATGTAGAGAAGCTGGAAAGTGCTCACAGCCTTCCTATGGTTTCACGGATAGGCATGAGATCCCCGCTTTACTGCACTGCTTTTGGTAAAGCGATTCTTTCGCGTCTTCCTGAAAAAGAGCTGGAGGAATATTTGAGAAGCGTGAAACTGGAGAAGAGGACGGAGCATACGATAACAGATCCCGAAAGGCTTAGAGAAGAGCTGAAGAAGGTCAGGGAGAGGGGTTATGCGGTGGATATGGAGGAAAACGAGCTTGGTGTGGTGTGTGTGGGTGCACCGATACTCGATCACGATGGATATCCCGTTGCGGGAATAAGCATTTCCGGAGTTGCACGGAAATTGTTGCCGAAGATTCGAGAGTATGGCGAGCTTGTCAAAAATTGTGCAAGAGAAATATCCAGAATGATGGGATACAAGGAGGAGTGAATATGGATCCCCTTAATTTGATGAAAAAAGAAAAGATAGTAGCGGTGTTAAGAGGAAAGAGTTACGAAGAAGCAGTGGAAAAGGTTGAAGCTCTTTATCGGGGAGGAATAAAAATCATCGAAATCACTTTCACGGTTCCGGAAGCGGACAAAGTCATCGAGTCTCTGTCGAACAAATGGGAGGACGTGCTGATCGGAGCCGGTACAGTTTTAGATGTGGGCATGTGCAGGAAGGCGATAGGAAGTGGTGCGAGATTTGTGGTGAGTCCGCATGTGGATGAAGAGATATCGAGAGAATGTGAAGAAGAGGGAGTGCCGTACTTTCCAGGTGTTATGACGCCAACGGAAGTGGTGAAGGCGTTGAAGATGGGCAGGAAGATGCTCAAGCTTTTTCCTGGGAGTGCTCTGGGGCCATCGTATGTGAAGGCGCTCAAGGGTCCGTTCCCTGATGTTGAGTTCATGCCGACTGGTGGGGTTAGTTTGGAGAATGTATGTGAGTGGTTGAAGGCGGGATGTTTTGCGGTTGGGGTTGGATCTCAGCTTGTCAAGGGTTCTCCAAATGAAGTAGAAGAAAATGCGAGAAGATTTTTAGAGAAGATAGGAGTCTGTGGATAATATCTAAAATAAAATCCCCCCTTGTGGGGGATTTTTATTTGGTCATTTTTTGAATCAGGTTGTAAATACTTAGGAATTGCATAATATTTGCGTCTATTCAGGAGTAAACAGTTTTAATCTGCTAAAATGAACATTTTTAAGATTTGATTTACGCAATGGAAAGAATCATAATTTTTTGATGCAGGAGGCTTTGGAAGCTATGGAAGAAAGAAAAGCCCTGAAAGCCGTGATCGTATCGTAAGTGCCGGCTGAGAATGAGTGTTCTTTGGATCGTGAGAAATTTGAAAACAAAAAATAAATCCCCTTTGGCTGAGGGGGGATTTACTTTTTAACAGCAGTACGAGTTTTTAGTGTTTCATTTCGCACCGATTAATTGAAAATAGCAGTTTTGTCATACCTGTGAGTCTTTCGGTTTTCTGGGAAAAAGGCGTGGTTTTATCGGGATAAATGCCTCCGGAATTTCCCGGGACGCGGGAACAAGAAGAGACATCACACCATAAGGTGTTTCACATTCGGTGAGTACTCTTTTTCCATCGTAAAAGTATCTGTATATTTGTTTGAAACGAATACCTTCATCTCCCAGTTTTATCTCATCCGGTCTAAAAGCCAGTATGTATTCTCCGTCAGGAGTATCGGTTGTCAGATTTATCGGTTCTATCTTGCCTTTGTACACGCTTACATTCAATTTATTGATCCCGAGTTTCGAAGTGATTTCCATTACTTCGATGGAGGATGGTTTGTCATATACTTCCTGTGTGGTTCCTGATTGCAGAATTTTTCCCTCGTTCATTACCGCCATGAGATCTCCCAGTGCCATGGCGTCGTCCGGATCACTGAAGACGGTGATCGTGGTTTTTCCAAGCTCGTGGACAAGTCTTTTTATATATCCTCTCATCTCGATATGAATCTTCGCATCGAGTTGACTCATGGGTTCATCAAGAAGAAGCAGATCGAATTCATGGAACCGCTCTCTTCCAATTGCTATAAGCTGTTTTATCCCTTCTGGAAGCTCGTCGGGATACCTGTCGAGATACTCCGGGAGCCCGTTGAGTTCAACGGCTTCTTTCTCTGCTTTGGAACGTACTTCTCGCTTTCTCACACCTCTTACGAAGAGGGGAAAGGCGAGATTTATAGCTGAGTCAAGGTGAGGAAACAGGGCGTAGTTCTGAAATACAAAGCCAATTCGGCGCTCTTTTGGCGGAAGTTCAGTGACATCTCTTGAACCTATCGTTATTTTACCTGAGTCAATAGGATGGAGCCCCGCTATGCACCTTAATAGCACTGTTTTGCCACTGCCAGAAGGGCCAAGTATTGCCATGACCCTTCCTTCTGGAACGTTCAGGTTCACGTCTTTGAGTTTGAAGTCTCCTATGGTAGCGCTGAGGTTGCTTACGAGAAGATTCATTTGACGAATGTCAGGAGATAAGAAAGGATGAAGAATATGCCTCCAGCGGAGACAGTGTAAACGGCTCTTTTTGTATAACCCTCACTATTGCCCTTATCTCTGATCTTTTCTGTTGCAATGTGAAACATCAATATTGACAGAAGAATGGAAACAGCCCCTAAGACGAAGAAAGCATCTGACAACAACCTTTCACTTCCCCTTCTATTTTATTATGGAGATACCGGGTAATCCACCATCAGGGAATTACCCAGGGTGTCTGTTACTCCTGTCACTCGAAGAACTACCTCTTCGGATATCTCGTAATCTAAAATTCCTACGAACGTGGCGATCTGGGTATCAGCACTCAGCGATTCGAGGTAAAGATCAGCGGTCCCGAGAGTGACGTATGTCCCCATCTCGTATTTTAGCACTTTTATCTCCACGGGGGAATCAACTTCTATTCCCGAGACATCGTTCGCTCTGACAACCACGATAGCGCTTGGAGTTACTGGTATTCTGGTTTTTTCTGTAGATGAGAGGTATACGCCCTGATATTTTGTTTCTACAGATGGGGGAACTACGTCTTTCGCAGTATACAGTATACCGTCATGAACATCGATACCGTTGACAACGGCTCGGGCAGTTATCAGATGTTTGCCTGGTTCTACAGTCCAGCGAAAGATCGTGGAAGTACTGCTTTGTGCCAGTAGATCATCTACGAAAAATTCCACCAGCGATGGAATGCCTCCTTCAATTGAAGTGCGGAAGCTAACGGTTTCTCCAGGCAACGCTTCGGTGCGGTCTACGGAAAGACTTACACGAGCACTTGAAGCTGGGCTCACTATGAAAGAGGTCGTTGTGGCGGTGACATTTCCGTGGGTATCCACAGCCATGATGTTGATAAAGTGCGCTCCAGAATCTGCGGAATACCATTCATAGCTACCCAGCCAGGCTTTTTCTCCCGCTCCCATGATGGCTGATTCGAGTGTGGTTGCATCAAGCGAGATATTCACGGAGTTCAATGAAAGGTTATCCTCAACTGTGACTGAGAATCTTATGTTTTCTCCCTCTTTTATAAAATCGGGAATTGAGACAGAGACCTCCGGGCTGGTGTGATCAGGGGGTGATACGAGGAGTTTACCTTCGATGAAGGCACTCTTGCCCGTGTCGTTGATAACAGTCACTTCGTAGTCGTTCAGACCTTCAGGAACACCGTCTATCTCAAGAACGTACGGAGGTGCGGTGAAGCGCTGAGATCTTACCACGGCTCCACAGCGGAAAACCACATCGAGATAGGGCGACTCAGGATCTTCTGCGTGGACAAGCACAGAAAAAGGTTCGGAAGGTCTTGGCACTGCCGGCATAAAGCTCACAGACTTTATTTCAGGAGGGGTCGAATCTATGACGTTGACGAAAGTGCGATCGCTACCTTCACCATAGATAGAGGAGTAAACACGAGCTTCCACGGTGTGCTCGCCCACTCCGGAGGATGTCCAGACGAAGGTTGCCGGATTCGTGAACGCTGAATCGAGATTTCTCCTATCAACGGAAACAGTTATTTGATCTATTATATCGGGAGCGGCGGTTACAGTGATAAGCACGGTTGCCCCCTCTGAAACCTCTGTTGGTTGAGCGGCTACTGAGACTGACAGCACCACAGGTTTCGATGGAAAACAGGCAACCAGCACGAAGAGAGCGATTGTTGTTATGAGTAAAAAGATGAGGAGTCGCACCTTATACACCCCTCCTCATCTTTCAATATGGATCTATCGAAATCCTAAGGAATCATGCGGAAGTGAGCTCGTTCAGTCTCTTCTTCCGTAGGCACCCGCCAGTAGAATCATTCTCAGCAGTTGAAGAGCAGCCATTGCAGCGCCAGCTACATATGTTAGCGCAGCGGCGTTCAGGACTTTCCTGACACCTTCGAGTTCTTCCTCTGGCATGGCGATATAGTTTTTCAAGAGTTTCAAAGCGCGGTTGCTCGCGTCGAACTCGACAGGCAATGTTATCAGGGTGAAAAAGACCGCGATTGAGAAAAGGACGATTCCAATCTTCATCAGTAAAGGACTCACAAAGAGCAAACCAATTATGAAAAGTATCCATGCCAGAGAAGAGCCAAAACCGGCGGCGCTTGCGATCATGTTTCTTATCACCAGGGGCGCGTACTTCTCCGCGTGCTGTATCGCATGTCCAACTTCGTGGCTTACCACGCCCAGTGCGGCGATGGAAGAGCTTCCATACGTGGAAGCAGAAAGGCGCACCACTCGTGTTCGGGGATCGTAATGGTCGGTCAGTTGACCGGAGACGGTTTCTATCTTCACATCGTACAATCCGGCGCTGTCAAGGAGATAACGTGCGAGTTTTTCAGCAGTAAAGCCTGTCAAAGATTTGATTTGTGAAAACGCGCGAAATCTCGAGCTCACAGTTGTTTGAGCCCAGAAGGCGAGTATTAAGGCAGGGATGAGCAATAGAAACGTTGGATCGTAGAATGGAATGAACACGGTTTTTCACCTCCTCACGTATCTTACTAAAAGCAGGGTAGCATCATCATGTTGTGGCGCATTCCCGATGAAGCTTTTGAGATCCGACTCTATTTTCTTGACTATCTCCGTTTCCTCGAGATCGAAGTTCTTCCTAACTATATATTCTAATCTATCCAGACCGTATTCTTCTTTTCTTTCGTTTCTAGCTTCTGTTATACCATCTGTGAAAGAAACGATCAAGTCACCTGAACTTAACTCCAACTCAAATTCTTCCAGTGTGATATTTTCGAGAACTCTCAATGGAGGGGCAGAAGCCGGTATGTATTCAACGTGGTTTCGCTGGACTATCAGAAGAGGATTGTGACCGGCGTTCCCCACCATCAAACGTCCGGAGGATGTGAGAAAGGCGCTGAGGAACGTTACGAACATCTCGGATGGCATGTTTTCCAGTGCTATGTTGTTCAGAAAACGAATGAGATCGTTCAACTTTATCTCATCTGAAAGTTTGCTTCTGAGCGCGCCTTTGAAAAAGCTCATCATGATGGCTGCTGGAACGCCTTTTCCACTAACGTCAGCCACTGCAAAGAATAGAGTTTCTTTTGGAGAACTCCAGACATCGAAAAAATCTCCACCGACTATTCTTGCCGTTTCGAAGATGTGAGCTATTCTGGCGTATTTCAACCTTGGAAGACTCTTTGGTATGAGAGTATGTTGAATGCGTTTGGCTATGCGCATTTCTTCCAGCAATCTTTCCTGTGCGAGGAGTTCTTCGACATAGGCTTTTGTATCGTAAAGCGTTGCAATCCTTTGAGCAAGCGCCTCTGCGAGCTTTCTGTCGGATGATGTGAAAATGGGTGAATGTTTTTTGTTTATGAAGACTATCGTTCCCTGAAAGCCCTTCGAACCTGTGACGGGAATTATCATAAGTGAATTGATATGCGTGGAGCCGATTTCAACGTTTTCTTTTATGAGAACGCCTGGAACGCCGTGGATATATCTCTGGAGGAATTTTATGAGATCTTCATTAATAACGTTAGAGTTTGAAAAGAACTTGAATTGACAGTCTTTCTCCACAAAGCCGACCACTTCAGCTTCTATTGAATTGTTAGCGATTTCCAGGAGTTTAGGGATCAGACTTCGTGGATCTACATCAGGCTGAGGGGCAAACTGGAAGATTTCAAAGATCGCCGCAAGTTCCTCGTAAGCTTTGCTGAGTTCTTCTACATGAGATTCCAGCAGTATAGCAGACGCTTCAAGTTGCTGTTTATAGCTTTCGAGCTCGTTCACCAGGATTTCCAGTCTTTCTCCCATAATGCTGGCGAGTTCTTCATCGGAAATCTGTGAAATGGATTCCTCTATGCCCAGAAGCTGGATCACTTTTTCGTGAATTTTTTTGAAATCCCTGCGTATCATGGTTTCATCTTCCCGTGAGTTCGGTTGCGATCTCTATCAATTTTTTCGGACTGAAAGGTTTGGTGATAACAGCGGTGGCGCCCAGTTTGGTTGCTTGCTCTGCGTCGTCTTCTCCGCCTTTCGCCGTCACAACCACGATAGGGATGTTTAACATGTTCCTTTCTTTGAGATGCTTCAGCACTGTGAAACCGTCCATTTTGGGCATCATGATATCCAGGAAAACAAGGTCGGGTTTTTCCTTTTCGATGACCTCCAGTCCTTCCAGACCGTTTGTCGCTTGTATGACTTCAAATCCCGCGCGCTTGAGATTGAACTCCATGATCTTCCTCAGGACTTCTGAATCGTCCACAACAAGGATCTTTTTCGCCACTTCATTTACCTCCCAGCTCTGGGAACGAAGAAACTCTTAAAGCTATGAACATACCTCGCGGATATCTTTGTCCAGTAAGGAGTTCCACTGTTTCAAATATCATATCCTGTTCGTTGGCTTTACGGGAATATTCTATCACGGTGTAGTGTTTTTTGTGTTCGACAAAGATTTCAGGCGGCAGCCCTTTCCATTTTTTAATGAGAGAGTTTTCGAGTAGAATTCTGTAATTGTACCCTTCGATTTTTTTAAGATAATCCTTGATGCCCCACCAGTACTCAGATAGCTCCAGTCCTTTTGGAGCAGCTGAGTTGAAACGATTTATTGGGTCTGAAACAGGTTCAGACAGTTCCAGAAGAGCGTACATCGCCAGATCTACCACTCCGGTTTTTACCGCCCGACCGAAGCTTATGCGAGGTCTTGGATGAAACCCCTGAGAGTAGACGAGAGGAAAACGCGCAAGACGGAGGGTACGAATAAGGGTTTTCTGTACCTCGGCTTGCGAGAGAAAGCGAAGATATCCCTTTTTTTTGAATCTTGCTAAAAGAAAGAACCGGGAGAAACTTTCCCCCCGGTTCTCCATGTAATTGCGATCGTTCTGCATGGTTCAACTCAAACCTGTAACCTTTCTTTCCTCTGCGGGCAGAGCCACTTCTTCTATCTGGATGTCAGAGTATATGTCTACTCCTGTGCCAGCGGGTATTCTCTGTCCAACTATAACGTTTTCCTTCAGCCCTATCAGTTTATCAACACTACCCTCAACGGCCGCTTCAGTAAGAACCTGCGGAGTCTGCTGGAAGGAAGCCGCACTCAGCCAGCCTTCTCTTTCAAGAGACGCCTTCGTTATTCTGAGAAGTCTTCGCTTGAATCTTATGGGATCTTTTGGAAGTATCTGTATCGATTTGGGCTCTCCGTCGATTTCCACAACCAGTTCTTTTACACCATGAGATGAGATTTCTTCGAGAAGATCCTCCGTGATCAGCTGACCCTCTGCTGCTATCTCTTTAACACCTTCATCGGTCTGAGCTATGACGCGATGTGCCAGGTACTTTCCAATGACGAGTGCCCTGTTTTCGTCGACCTTAGAATTAGCCTCCAGTATCTCTTTGTTGTGCTTTTTCACTTCATGGTAGGAAACCAGATCGCCGGGCAGGTAATCGGAGTCACCTGGATCGATCACTTCCACTTTACTGAGCATTTGCTTGATTATGATTTCGAAATGCTTGTCGTGTATGTCAACGCCCTGTTCTGCGTAAACACGTTTTATTTCTTGAAGCAGATACAAAGCGGCGCTCATTACACCAACCTTCTCCATCAGTCGTCGCGGTTTTAAGGCACCTGTTGTGAGCATATCTCCAGGGAGTACTTTTTGTCCTATTTCAACCTTTGGTTTGCTATCAGCCGGAACCACAACTTCTTCTATAGAGCCGTCGATTTTACGGATGAGGATCTTTCTGGTGTCCTTTTCGCCTTCCACGATGTCTTCGACAAAACCTTCCACTTCGCTGAAAATAGCTTCTCTTTCTTTGAGTGTTTTTCGAGCCTCAAAGAGTTCTTCTGCTCTTGGAAGACCCTGAGTGATATCTGCAGCTGTTGCTATTCCTCCTGTATGGAAGGTTCTCATTGTTAGCTGTGTACCAGGTTCACCGATAGATTGGGCGGCGATTATTCCCACGGCTTCACCCACGTTCACTATCTTGTGGTTTGACAAGTCCATACCAAAGCACTTCGCACAGACACCCTGCTCAGCCTCGCAGGTGAGAACTGATCGGACCTTTATCACTGGCCTTACCTGGATCACTTTGTCAGTGAAAAATCTGGATGATTTGTTCAGCTCAAAGAGTTCTCTATCACTTTCTACAAGTTTTTTCACTCTCTTCCATTCTTCTTTCATCAACTTCGCGGTTATTGGTGTGATCTTCTCCTGATATTTGAGCAGAGATCGCAGTTTAAGACTTCCCAGTTCTTTCCAGTGCAGCGTCACATCGGCAGGTTCACCCACAAATACCGTATCAACAGCAGGATAAAGCGTAACCTTTATCTTTTCGACACCCAGACGTTTGGCCGTTAGGACTACCTCTTTTGTAAGCTGAGTGCCTGCGGGATAGAGCTCTTCTCCCTTTTCACCGTAGATGGGTTCCTCTATTTCACAGTAGTAGCGGGGTAATTCGTCATCAAGCGAGAATTCGGTTTCTTCAAATACGGGTACCCATCTTCTGTACGAACTCAGGAATTTCGCATCTTCATCCCGTAGCATAACATCGCGTTCGTATGCTCTTTCGCCGTTCTTCACCACTTCTCTGGTGAGCGGATCAATGACATCCTGCGCGAGTACTCGTCCGAAGAGGAAGTCTTCGAGCTTTTCAACTTTCAAGTCGTCGCTAAAGAGCTCGAGCGCTTCGATTCCATCTTCGGTGCCACAATCGGGTGTGGTCACTGTTATACTCTGTGCGACGTCGACAAGCCTTCTTGTCAGATAACCCGCCGAGGATGTTCTGAGAGCGGTATCAGCCGATCCTTTTCTGGCTCCATGTGTTGAAATGAAGAATTCTATTTCCGAAAGCCCTTCTCGGAAATTCGAGGTTATGGGCACTTCAATTGTTTTTCCTGAAGGATCTGCCATCAAACCTCTCATGCCTGATAGCTGCTTCACCTGGTCGATGTTACCCCTGGCTCCTGAGTTTACCATCATGAACAACGGATTGAATGGATCTTCTGCGAGAGCCTCATATGTTGCTTTCTGTACCTCTTCCGTGGCTTCCTGCCATATCTTTATGATTTCGCTGTATCGAGCCTGATCGGAGAGATATCCCTCGGCGTAGAGATTTTCCACTTCCTCGACTTTTTTCTTGGCTCTTTCGATTATTTCCTCTTTCTTTGGAGAAATGATCACATCGGTTATTGATATGGTTAGGCCACTTAGAGTAGCATACTCGAATCCAAGATCTTTTAAATCGTCGAGCAGATCAGCAGTTCTGTCTATTCCGTATCTCTGGAAAGCCTCGAAAACGAGATCCTTTATTTCTTTCTTGCCGAATACTTTCGTGTAATCCCTCAGATCCTCGGGAAGAATCTCATTGAAGATTATGCGTCCCACGGTGGTTTTTATCAAATTCCCATTGATCATGACTCTAATAGGTTCATGGAGTCGTATATAACCAAAGTGATGGGCAAGAAGTGCTTCTTCAGGGGTCGCGAATCTCCATTTTATCTCTTCTTCAGGTACACGATCAAATTCTTCGCTCGTAGCGGTGAGGTAGTAGAGACCCACTATGATATCTTTCCCGGGCATGGATATGGGTTTGCCGTGAGCGGGTGATATGATGTTATAACGGCTGAGCATGAGGAATTTAGCTTCAGCCTGCGCTGCCATCGAGAGTGGAACGTGCACAGCCATCTGGTCGCCATCGAAGTCGGCATTGAACGGTGGACAGACCAGAGGATGGAGCTGTATTGCGTTACCTTCTATCAATTTTGGTATGAAAGCCTGTATGCTTATCCTGTGAAGGGTTGGCGCGCGGTTCAAAAGTACTGGATGTCCCTTTATCACATCTTCCAGCACTTCCCAGGCTTCTGGAAGCTCTCTTTCAATTATCGCTTTTTTCAGGCGTTTTGCAGCTTTAGAAGATTCCAGGCCTCCGAGTAATCGCCCAAGAACAAAGGGTTTGAAGAGTTCTAAAGCCATTTTCTTCGGTATACCGCACTCGTGGATCTTCAGATGAGGTCCAACGACTATAACGGCTCGTCCTGAATAGTCCACACGCTTACCAAGAAGGTTTCTTCTGAACCTTCCTTTTTTACCTTTTACCAGATCAGTAAGGGATTTAAGAGGTCTACCGTTTCTATCCGTTACTTCCTTTCCAGCTCTTCCGTTGTAGATTAAGCTGTCCACAGCTTCCTGGAGCATGCGTTTTTCGTTCCTTATAATAATTTCGGGAGCATTCAGATCAAGTAGCTTTCTCAACCGATTGTTTCTGTTTATGACACGTCTGTAAAGGTCGTTCAGATCGGTCGTTGCGAACCTTCCGCCGTCGATCTGTATCATGGGCCTCAGATCGGGTGGAATTACAGGAAGGGCTTCTAATACCATCCACTCAGGTTTGTTCCCAGATTTGAGGAAGTCTTTGACTATCTTGAGGCGCCTGAGGAGTTTTAAGGCTCTTGGACTGCTTTTGGGAAGGTCTTTGAGCTCGGCCTCGATCTGAGCTTTAAGCTCCTCCAGATCGAGTTTTTCCAGAAGTTTTTTCACACCCTCTGCTCCATACAGCGCCTCGATTTTTCCCGGGTATATATCCTGATAAGCCTGGTACTCTGATTCCAAAAGCACGTCTCCGACTTTTCTGCCAGTCTCTTCTGCTACTTCGGGATCGATATCAGTGATGAGCAGTATCGGCTTGTCGGATTCAACACTTGTTTCAACGTTGAAACTACCGGGATAGTAACTTTCAAATATCTTGTATTCGCTAAGTGAAAGGACTTCTTCATCGAAGAGAAAACGATCGGCTAAAGGAGAACCTTCCTGGACTGTTTCCCCATCAGTGACAACGACAGCCGCGCCTTCGAATACAGGATATTTGTGCTCTTCGAGAATCTCTTCAACAAAGATGCTGCCTTCGCTCAAAACCTCGAGCCTTCCGTCTTCGAGTGGTCTCACATTGAGATCATGGCCCAGTGTCAGTGTACCGTCGCTTTCGGATACGACTCCGGGGATAATCGTTTCGGAGATAAGCTGGTCTCCGGGTTTGACCTTTGCGCCGTTTTTGGCGGTTATCCTGGCTCCGTAAGGCACGCTGAACGTGATGGGATGCTCTTTCACAGTTTTCAGGGGGTTGAGGCGCAAAGTGCCAGACTCCTCATCCCATTCCACTCTACCTTCGAATGGGGCGTAAACTGGTTCGAGGTGTTGCTCTTTTACTATTTCCATACCTTTTTCAACTCGAGATCCTGGGTTAATTTCGAGAATCATTCCTCTGTGGACTTTATATTCAGTCCGTTTTACGTTTTTAACCTTAATCCATGTTATCTCTCTTCCCGTGGAAGAAGTTTCTGTACGGGTCTCAACAATACCTGAAGTCGCGCTCAGGAGTGGAGTTTGAACGTTACGGACAATCACGGCGGGTTCTACTTCGAAGTCCCACTTTTTGCTGTAGACATTGTACTCCGTTTCATATAACAGATCGCCTTTTTCGAATGGAGTGTTTTTGGGATCGGTAACCAGGAAAACTCTTTCGATAACCCTTCTCGTGCTGTAGTAGACTATTGATTCGAGTTCTTTTGCGGGTATGTTCAAAAGTGTGGCGAGAATGCTTGGAGTGCTTTTCAGGTACCATACGTGTACCACCGGGACCACGAGCTCTATGTGGCCCATCCTTCTCCTTCGGGCTTCCTTGGATTCTATTCTGACACCGCAGCGCTCACAAACAGTGCCTTCATACTTCTTTCCTTTGTATTTGCCGCAGGCACATTCGTAATCTTTAGTGGGACCAAAGATTTTTTCACAGAAAAGTCCATCGTTTTCGGGTTTGAAAGTTCTGTAGTTAATCGTTTCGGGCTTCTTAACCTCTCCGCTTGAAAGTTGTCTGATCCTTTCAGGAGAGGCTATACCTATTCTTACAGCACTGATCTTTCTTATTCCTTCCATCTTCTAACCTCCTATCAAGAGGCTGATTGACACCCGCATCATCAAAGCTTGCTTATGTCCACCTCGTTACCATAACGGTCATAGACGCGGATGTCGAGGGCAAGACCCTGAAGTTCCTGAACCAGGACTTTGAAGCTTTCTGGTATACCTGGCTCAGGTATATTCAAACCTTTTATTATGGCTTTGTATGTTTCGTTTCTTCCTTTGATATCATCACTTTTTATCGTGAGCATTTCGTTCAGCGTGTAACTTGCTCCGTGTGCTTCGAGAGCCCACACTTCCATTTCTCCAAATCTCTGGCCACCAAACTGCGCCTTACCACCAAGCGGTTGCTGGTGTATAAGGGAGTAGGGACCAGTAGAGCGAGCATGGATCTTGTCTTTTGCAATGTGTATGAGTTTCATCATGTACATGTATCCCACCACTACTGGATGTTCGAACGGCAGACCAGTTCTGCCATCTCTCAAAATAACCTTTCCGGTAGGACTTTCTGGGTTGTCTCCGTCATGTAAACCGGCCTTTTTTCTTGCTTCATAAAGGGCCGGCAGAATCTCTTCTTCTTTGGCGCCGTCGAAAATTGGAGTTGCGAAGTGAGTGTTAGTGAGTTTTGCCAGCCATCCAAGATGTGTTTCGAGAACCTGTCCCAGGTTCATTCTCGAGGGAACGCCAAGAGGACTTACCACCATCTGAATGGGTGTACCATCCGGGAGGAATGGCATGTCTTCCTTTGCTAGGATCATAGAAACGACTCCTTTGTTCCCATGGCGCCCGGCAAGTTTGTCGCCTATATCCAGTGTTTTCTTCGATGCCACGTAGACTCTCACTACCTTTAAAACTCCTGAACTTATCTCGGAGACTTCATCACGATCGAAAACTTTTACATCTATTACCTTTCCTTCCACACCGTGAGGAACTCTCAGGGAGGAGTCTTTTACGTCCTTCCCTCTCTCGGCGAAAAGAGAGCGCATTATTTTGTCTTCGGGGGACATCTCCGATTCGCCTTTTGGAGTGACCTTTCCTACCAGTACGTCGCCCGGCGTTACGTAAGCTCCAATGCGGGCTATTCCGTCGGCATCCAGATGACGCAGGCTCTCCCGACTCACATTTGGGATATCGGCAGTGATCTCTTCGGGACCAAGTCTGGTCTCGCGAGCCTGCGTTTCAAAAACTTCTATGTGTATGGAAGTGAAGGTATCCTCTTCCAGAAGCTCCTGGCTCACAAGTATCGCGTCTTCGAAGTTGTAACCTTCCCAAGGCATGAATGCCACCAGCACATTCTTTCCGAGAGCGAGCTCTCCCATGTCCGTCGCTGGACCATCTGCTATGGGATCGCCCTTTTCCACGCGGTCGCCAACCGAGACAATTGGTCGCTGATTTATGGTGGTATCCTGGTTAGTGCGGACGAATTTCATCAGCCGGTAGATGTCCTCTGTGCCATCGTCTCTCTCGATTATTATGGTGTCTGCGCTAACGTATTTCACAATGCCAGGGTGTTTCGCAAGGATTACATAACCTGAGTCCTTAGCGGCAGTATATTCCATACCCGTGGCCACTAAAGGGGCTTCGGGTTTGATCAAAGGCACTGCCTGTCGTTGCATGTTGGAACCCATGAGGGCCCTGTTGGCGTCGTCGTGTTCGAGGAAGGGTATCAAAGAGGTGGAAACACTGACAATCTGTTTTGGGGATACCGCCAGAAAGTCAACTTCTTCCCTGCGAACGAATTGCACGTTGTGGCGTCTGCGTATTTCAACCATCTCAGGTATTATCCGACCTTCTTCGTCAACGGGTACCGCTGCGCCTGCTATGTTGTAGTCTTCTTCTTCATCGGCGGTCAGGTAATAAATCTCGTCTGTAACTTTTCCGTTCACAACTCTGCGGTATGGAGTTATCAGAAATCCATATTCATCGATGGTTGCGTATGCGGCAAGAGAGGTTATCAATCCTATATTAGCGCCTTCTGGAGTTTCGATGGGACACATTCGCCCGTAGTGAGAGTGGTGAACATCACGGACTTCGAATCGTGCATGTTCGCGCTTCAGACCGCCAGGTCCTATAGCTGAAAGACGACGTTTGTGTGTGAGTTCTGCCAGCGGGTTCACCTGATCCATGAACTGAGAAAGCTGACTGGTGGCAAAGAATTGATGTATGGAAGTCATCATTATTCGCGCGTTTATAAGACTCTGGGAGCTTATTTTGTCGAGAGAACTTTGCACGGTGAGTTTATCTTGGATGAGTCTATGCATTCTGGAAAATGCTCGTTCAAACTCTATTTGCATCAATTCCCCTACGGTTCTTACCCTCTTGTTTCCAAGGTGATCCTTGGTGTCGAGTTCTTCGGGATGCTCGCTGACTCTCAAAAGATGCATCGCGGCGAGAACGATGTCCTCAACGGTTAGAATATTTGAATCCACCTTGTATTCGGTATTTTCAGATTTAATACCCATTCTTTTGAGATACTCCGGGTATACAGAAGAGAGTTTTTTGTTGATCTTGTAACGCCCGACTTCTGAAAGCTCGAATCTTTCTTCGTTGAAGTAAAGGTTGTATAGGTAATTCTTCGCCGCGTTTATTCTCGGTATTTCGTTGGGCCTTAGACGTTTGAAAAGGTTGAGGTATGCATCGTCGACGGTGAGGTTTTCTCCGTAGTTCTTCACGAGGTTTTCAAGAGTTCGCTGTGCTACAGGATGCGCGATCTCTATGCTTTCAACATCTGAAGAAAGAAGTTTTTCGATCAGCTGGCTCGTAAGAGGAGAGCCTGCTTCTATCCGTTTTCCATCCAGCTGGAACTCCTTCATTATGGTGCAGCCTTCATACTGGAAGAGTTCAGATTCTGAAAGGACGTCCACACTTATAGTGAAGGGTTTGAGTAAGTCGAAGTCATTCTCAAAGCCAAGAGTTTTCAGCAGCAGAAAGAGGTTTATCCTTTTACCTCTGTCTATGCGAGCTTGCAGGATACCTTTATTAGGGTTCAGTAGGATTTCGAACCAGGCTCCACGCACGGGGAGGAAGTGAGCAATGAACATGTTCTTTGCGCCAGCCTTTCCCTCTTCGAGCACGAAATACAATCCAGGAGATCTGACCAGCTGGTTGACGACAACACGTTCCGCGCCGTTGATGACAAATGTACCCCGTTCTGTCATACCGGGGATGTATCCGAAATACACTTCTTCTTCCTTCATTTCACCGGTGTTTATGTCGGTGATGCGTATTGTGACGTATATAGGTATCGAGTACGTTGTACCCTTGTCTATACATTCCTTTGGCGTGTATCTTGGTTCGCCTGTTCTAACGTCAACGAACTCCAGGGCAAAACCCTTTTCACCTTTTTTAAGATCGCCTTTATGTGGCTGAGATACAATGGGTGAATATTTCTTCAGGACCTGCAGTATACCTTCTTCTACAAACCAGCGATAGGAATCCAGCTGGATGTGAATCAGGTTGGGTATTTTTATGGGTTCTTTTATCTTCCCGAAGACCTTTCTTTCCCGTTTTCCAAAAACCGCCTGTTTCACGGTATCACCTCGTCTCTAAATGTGAGGCATCAATACCTTGTGGCGCCAAAAAGGGACCACACCTTATAAGGTGTGGACCCTTAGATTATAGTTTTTCAGAGTGACATATATTTTACCATATCACTTCAGTTCTACTTCTCCTCCAGCTTCTTCGATTTTCTTCTTGATTTCTTCAGCTTCTTCTTTGTTGACACCGGATTTTACGATCGCTTCGGGGGTACCAGCCTTTTCAACGAGATCCTTCGCCTCTTTAAGACCGAGACCGGTAATTTCTCTGACCACTTTTATTACGTTGATTTTCTTGTCACCAAAGCTCTTGAGTACAACGTCGAAAGAGGTCTTTTCTTCAGCTTCGGCTGCAGCGCCTGCTTGAGCAACGGGGGCCGCAGCTACGGCTACTGGGGCTGCCGCAGTAACTCCAAACCTTTCCTCGAGTTCCTTCACCAGTTCTGCCAGTTCTGCCACAGTCATCTCTTCAATAGCCTTTATGATTTCTTCCTTAGTCATACCAAACACCTCCTCATGATTTCTTTTCTTCTATTGCTTTCAACGCGTAGAGCAGTTTTCTCAGCACACCGCCCAGTGTATAAACCAGACCGCTTATAGGACTCTGCATTCGCGCCAGAAGCATGGCGTACAATTCTTCTCTCGATGGGAGTTTTGCATATTCTTCGACCTTATCGGGATCGATCAGGGTGCCCTCAAAGTAAGCGCCTTTGACGGCTGGCTTTCCTTTGTGCTCTTTTCTGAAGTCTGAAAGCGCTTTGAGTACTTTCACCGGGTCTTCATCTATGACGTAAACAACGGCGGTTGGACCTTCCAGTATATTGCCAAGCTCTTCGGTACTGTACCCGGCATTCTTTAAAGCCAGCTCTAAAAGTTTGTTTCTTGCCACTTTCACTTTCGAATGTCCTGGATATACCGATTTAATAGTGCTTCGCAGTTTTGCCATAGATGCCACATTCAAACCGGTGAAGTCTATGAACGTTATGAGTGTGGCTTTGCTGAAATCCTCGCTGAGTGCGGAAACTATCTGGACTTTCTTCTCTTTCGTTAGCAAATCTTCACCTCCTCTCAAAATTGAATGGGTGACCCCGCACTACGCGAAGTCACCCCTAAACAGGTTCTTTAAGGGCACCTCGGTAGGCGGGCAGAGCCCTTTAAAGACCTACTGTCTTCGGTGCACTGAGATGTCCTGCTCGCTCTATATCAAGCTGCCAGTTCAGAAATATCCAGCTTTATACCTGGCCCCATGGTTGAAGCCAGAACAACCTTCTGAAAGAGCTTACCTTTCATCGCCGCAGGTCTCAACTTTTCTATTTGTTGAATTGCCGATATGATGTTTTCTTTCAGTTTTTCATCGTCAAAAGATCGCTTTCCTACAGGCAGATGTATGTTTCCTGTTTTATCGGTTCTCACTTCTATCCTGCCTGCTTTGAACTCCTTGACAGCGTTCGCTATATCCTCTGTCACAGTACCGCTCTTCGGTGAAGGCATTAAGCCTTTGGGACCGAGAATTCTTCCCAGACGTCCAATGATTCTCATCATGTCAGGTGTCGCTATAGCCACGTCGAAATCGAGGAATCCTTCTTTTTCTATTTTTTCTACGAGGTCTTCAGCGCCAACGTAATCTGCACCCGCTTCTTCTGCTTCTTTTGCTTTTTCGCCTTTTGCAAAGACAAGCACCTTTACACTCTTTCCCGTGCCGTGAGGAAGGGAGATACTTGAACGTATTTGCTGATCGCTTTTTCTTGGATCTATACCGGTTTTTATGTGTAATTCAATGGTCTCGTCGAATTTGGCGTTGGCTGTTTCTTTAACGAGTTTCACGGCTTCATCGAGACTGTAGTATCTGGTTCTGTCCACGAGAGCCCTGACCTGATTGTAGCGTTTCGAATGCTTCGGCATCTCCACCACTCCCTCAGCCTTCAACTACTTCTATGCCCATATTGCGTGCAGTACCTTCGATTATCCTGCACGCGGCTTCGAGATCATCGGTGTTAAGGTCGGGCATCTTTATCTTGGCGATCTCTTCAATCTGCTTTTTCGTCACTTTACCTACCTTGACACGGTTGGGTTCCGGAGAACCTTTATCAACCTTTGCAGCCCTTTTCAGCAGGAATGAGGCAGGCGGTGTCTTCAGTACGAAGCTGAAGGATCGATCTTCATAAACGTCGATGACCACCGGTATGACCATACCGGCTTTGTCTGCGGTTTCTGCGTTGAATCGTTTACAGAATTCCATGATGTTCACACCGTGCTGCCCAAGAGCGGGACCTACTGGTGGCGCCGGTGTTGCCTTTCCAGCTTCAAGCTGCAACCTTATTTGCGCTACTACCTTCTTTGCCATACGAACGTACCTCCTTCGTGGTATTCGAACCTGCAGAGGTTCTCCCACAATAAGTTTTTCAGGTTAACTTCTCCACTTCTCCAGTATGTAAGACAACAGGGGTTTCCCTTCCGAAAATCGTCACCATGACTTTGACTTCGTTGTGCTCGG
This sequence comes from Thermotogae bacterium, assembly GCA_003538775.1. Classification (GTDB taxonomy): domain Bacteria; phylum Thermotogota; class Thermotogae; order UBA12178; family UBA12178; genus UBA12178. The sequence continues at coordinate 7,169 of DPRG01000019.1, read as the reverse complement.
GATTCACTTCCTGCACGACTCCAACAAAACCCTCGAAAGGTCCGCTTATTATCTTCACCGCCTCACCAGGAGTGAAGTCGAATTCTACGGTAGCTGCTTTCTTCTCTTCGTACTCCTCCTCGCCTATGAGACGTAGAAGTGCCTTAATTTCTCTCCGTTTCAGAGGGATGGGTTGACCACCAGCGGAAACGAAGTTTATCACATTCGGGGTCATTCTTATTAGCTGTTCTATTTCGTTCGTTAAAAGGAGTTCCACAAACACATAACCAGGGAAGAGACGTCGTGTTTTGGTTTTAGCTATCCTTATTTCCCGACGGGTACCGAGGTCCAGAACCTCCACCTTTCCTTTTGATCGTGAATAGTATTTCTTCCCTTCGCCTATAAGCATGCCGGCTTTTACTGTCATGCCCTTTTGAATTTTGGATGAGTCGAAGTTTTCATAGGGGATATAGTATGTATCCGTTTCACCATCTTCTGTCTGTACTACGACCCTTTTAAGGCGTTCCACAGAAACTATCTTTCCATCTATTTCGCTGAAATATTCGCCTTTCTTAGCAAGTGGCATACCCTGGCGTATACGGACACCGACCTTTAGACTTGAGTCGGGTTTGTGACTTTCAGGAATGTTGTAAATTTTTGTGTATTTGTGGTCGATAGTTTCTATGATGATACGCTTGAAATTCTTTATCTCTGTTATGACACCGTTTCTACGAGCGTGTATGTTCGGTTCCTCTGCCAGAAGCTGTCCCGCTTCAACTTCGCTACCGGTTGAAACGTGGAGTTTTGCGCTCAAAGGTACCACATGTCTTTCCACGGATTTGGATTTGGAGTCAATAATGGTTTCTTCCGGGACCACGATACGACCGATGTAACGCTCGTAGCCCAGCGATTCGAACTTTCGCTCCAGGGATTCTTTGACCTTTGTTTCGAGCCCGGCGTAAGTCTGGACCACGTACCACTCTTTTCTCACAACATCACCCTATTCCGAGAGCTGTGAGAAGCCATCTCGTGAGATTTGAAAAAGCGAGATCAAGGAATCCAAGATAAATGCCCATTACGAAAAGTATAAACAGCACAACCCCGGTAGTGGCCAGAAGCTCTTTACGATTGGGCCATGTTACCTTCTTGGCCTCGCTTCTAACCTCGGCGAAAAACTTGCGGATTTTTCCAGGCACAGAGTGTCACCTCACTTCCCTTCAACATGAAGGGTGTGCTTGTTGCAAACAGGACAGTACTTTCTGAATTCCAGTTTTTTCTTCAATTGTCTGTTCTTCTTCTTGTAATAATTCCTTGTGCGGCATTCCGAACAAACAAGATAAACCTGCACGATCGTCTTTGCTTTGGCCATTTCTGCTACACCTCCGAGCAAAATCAACCCCGCCTCGGTTTTGGCGGGGCTCGCCGTTGGTGGTGAGGGGAGGATTCGAACCTCCGAAGGCGATCCGCCAGCGGATTTACAGTCCGCCCCCTTTGGCCGCTCGGGCACCTCACCCTTCCTTTGGAGCCAGCGGTGGGATTCGAACCCACAACCTGCTGATTACAAATCAGCCGCTCTACCGTTGAGCTACACTGGCACCAAAGCACGATTATTATACAGGAGCATTGGAGACTTGTCAACATCGCCAGTGTGACGGACAGGTAAATTGCATGCAACCAGGCTTTTCTGAGCTGGAAAAAGCAATTTTTGGGATTTGGAAGGATTATTCAAAAAGGCTTCTTTCATCTTTTTTAAGACTTTCAGCGAATTTATGCGCCAGACGCGTTGGTTCGGGAAGTCGGTATTTCGTTATCCATTTTTTAACCAGAGCAACAGCGGTTTCAAGGTTCATGAGATGCCCTGGCGAAACGTAAACGGGTTTGACGTTCTCTCTGGTTCTAAGAACTGTACCTATCACGTTGCCCGAATCGTCTACCAGCGGCTCCTCTGAACCTTTTTCTCTTTTGACCGGTTTATGGTGGCCATAGAGACGCGACTTTGCTACTCCGAGAGTGGGTTTTTCTATAAACAAACCCATATGGGAAGCTATACCAATGCCCCTTGGATGAGCGATACCCTGGCCATCGAAAAACACTACATCGGGTTCTGTCTGAAGTTTTTCCCATGCCTTTAAAAAAGCAGGTCCTTCTCTGAAGACAAGAAGTCCAGGTATATAGGGATATCCTACTTTCTCCCATGCATAAACACTTTCAATAACACTCATATTTTCATCCACCACAACGATTGCGGCCACAGCCATATCCCCCGATTTCGAAAACGCAATATCCACACCCGCGGCCAGTTTGAAGGTTTTTGAAGGAACACGGAGCACGAGGTTTTTCCGTAAGTTTTCCTGTATTCTTACAGCTTCACCAGGGTCTACATCCCATTGGTGTAGTGCTTTATACCTCATTAACACTTTCCGCCTTCTTTCTGAAGTAAGAGAAAGGGAGCTTTAACATTTGTCCTGACTGGGTTAAAAGAGTTACTTCTTTCAGAAAAACGTTGACAGTTATCACTTTACACAACTCTTCCTCATATCGGATCATGCTTCCCTCATCGGGAATACCCTCAAGCTCTTCCTCGTAGAAATCGTGTTCATAAGCAAGACAGCAGAGGAGTTTTCTACATTGTCCTGATATCTTAACAGGGTTGATGAGCATCTGCTGTTTTTTCGCGTGTTTCAACGTCACACTCGTGAAGTTTCTTAAATGCCTTGTACAGCATGTTTCCTGACCACAGATTCCAAGCCCTCCTATGAACTTCACTTCATCACGCGCACCTACTTGTCGCAGTTCTATACGTGTTTTGAATATCCTTGCCAGGTCTTTAACAAGCGCTCTGAAGTCCACTCTACCTTCAGCGCTGAAGTAGAAAAGTAATCGCGATCTGTCAAATATGTACCGGGAATGAAGGAGTTTTATTGGGAGGCCGTGTTCAGCGATTTTCTCTTTACAGATCTCGAAGGCTGCCTTCGCATCTTCCAGATTCTGATTGTGTTGTTTTAGGTCTTCTTCGTCCAGTTTTTTAATAATAGGTTTTACCTCCCCACCTATCTGTTCAAGAGTCATTTCTCGGGGACCGAAAAGCACTCTTCCGACATCCGGCCCGAACTCTGTCATCACAAGGACGAGATCATCCCTGTGAAGTTCCTCATCACTTGAATGGTAATGAATCTTTCCCACAGGGAAGAGTTCTATACCGTAAACCACGGCTTTAAGCATTTCTCTCACCTCTCAAGAGTTTCAGTATCCTCAAAAATGCCGCAAAAATAGCGGCTTCATTGTTCAAATTCTCGACTTTGCGTGAAGAAACTGAAACAAACCATCTGGCATGTCCGGCAATACTCTCCATGTCCAGCTCGTGATCCAAAAGGACGATATCTTTCAGTATATCAGGGCTACGTGATAAATGCCATGCTGACGAACCGAAAGCAAGTGCGAATTCCCTTAGAAAAATTGTCGATTCGTTTACGACGAGTTTCAGGAACTCGGCTTTTTTCACTTTTGATAGTTTCGATAAGGTTTCGCTTTGTTCTGATCGTGACATACTGGAAAGACGTTTTATCAATTCTTTGAACCAGCAGTGGAAGAGGAGTTCGTTTTTCAGAGGTTCTCTGTCAGCGTCTATTAACTCTTTAGATTTAGACAAAAGTTCGCTGTTTTCCATTGTTTCGAAAAGTTTGCACCCTCTGATCAAGGACTCCATTTCTCTTGGGGTTTCGGTTAATCCTTCAAGAAAACGAAGAACCTCATATTTTTTTAGTATCAAAGCCTTGAAAACCTTCAAGTCTTCGTGGTTTTTCAGGAGTTTTTGAACTCTCTCCACAGGGTAAGGGAAGTTTACACGAAAACACCTGCTTTTGACGGTTTCGAGAAGTTCATCACAACGCTGTGATATGAGTGCGATCACGCTATCTGCTCTGTGCTCTTCCAGTGCCTTGAGAAAAGCATTCGCAGCCTGTAGGGTTAGGCGGTCTGCTTCCATAACGATGCCATAACGCCTTGTAGTGTAGACAGGTGGAGTTAAAATGAATTCAATTAGCTCTCGTATCTCATCGATGCCTATGTTTCCAGCCGAAGGTTGGATCACGAGAACATCAAAAGAGGTATCCCTGCCTGTTTCGATTTCTTCAATGGTTTCTTTAAGCTGCTCGTAGATGTAACTCGCACTCGTTCCGCATAACAACAAACTTGGTCCTTTTAAGGATTCAATGATTTTGTTCAGACGAATTTCCTTCATGGCATCACCTGTAGAGGTCCAGAAGTAAACCGTTTATCTCGTCTATCTTTGCGGCGAAATTGAGGGTCGATCTTTCGTTTTCCATGAGCTTTTCTGCGATCTCTTTGAGTCTTTGATCAACGATTTCTGCAACTTGATTGAGCCTCACCTTCTTTTCTCTGATATCATAGCTGTCCTTTATTCTATAGAGTCTTTTTTCAAGCAGCATGAGGAATTTCTTTATGGACTCCTTGTAGCGTCTCAAATTTCTTTCTGTTGGCGATCTTACAAAGGCGTTGCCTGAATCGAGAATCTCATCCAGTGTTTCCTGAAGGTTTTTCTCGAGTACTTCACATTCTTTTTCTGAAAGGACGGCGAAGAAGCCAGTTGCATCGCTTTGAGATGATTTCTTGCCGGTGCGTTTGGATTTCTCTTTCTTTAGAACCTTTTCGGGTTCCTTGGAAACATTTGGATCTGTTGGAAAAATTTCCACTCCCTCACCCCTTTATCCATCTCCGCCATCTCAAAAGAAGCAGAACCCCCATGCTTGAGATGCCCCAGAAACTTCTCAGAGCTATGCTAAAAATAGCGTACCATATTAAATATATGGTCATTTCTCTTGCAAGTACGCTTTCAACATTTCTTGAAATAACCACGGTTGCGGCAGCTCCAAGCAGAAAGATTATTCCCATGATACCCAGACGTTCCACCAACCACGCGTCGTAGATAAGCCCAACGAGTGTTGTCAGAGCAACAAGAGAATAGAAGTTTATCGTGTTACTCGTGATCAATAAAGTAACGACTAAAGGAAACAGAACGAAGATCGTGCCGAGGTTGAAGTCCCAGAATACCGTAAGTATAAGAGAAAAAGGTGCGATGATCCCAAGTATGTACACGTTTCCACCTCGTTAAGGAAAAAGAGAGAGATTTGAAGGAAGCTTTTCAAGATCCACAAGCAATTTAACACTGTAGACATTGTTTCCGATATGTTCATAGACAGTCCCCACAACTGATGAAGCCTCTGGAAGGGCTGGAAATTCTGCCAGTTTTACTGGTTCTCCTGGTTCCAAGGTTACTTCGTCAAGCACTTCTACAGTTGGTGGATTTCCGCCTCTGAAGAAAGCAACGTCTTTTGAGTTACCAGTATATACAGGCATCTTCAGATCGTTATTCCAGAAGGTCCGAACCTTTACCAGTGAATCTTCAACTCTAATCACTTTCCCGATAGGAAAACCACTGGCGAGTACAAGTTGCCCTTCAAGTGCTCTCACATCTTTCGCAAAGAGGGTGAGTATACCATAACGGAGCGAAAGGGGCTTAAGATATCCATAATCCAGTGTGATACTTTTACCTTTTCTGACGTGTGTAAAACAAGTTCGTAGATCGTTAAAAAAGACTTTAAAACTTCCAAATGCTTCAATACCAGGCGCTGTAGCGCTGATCAGTAAATTCGAAACGCCCCCCGCAGACACGTTATCCACAATTACAAGAATAATGAGTAAAATGAGCAGAGAGAAAAAGAATCTGGCATTCATTTTATCCGGTTCATCTTAGAGAGCCTGTTCAGAATATCGAGCTTTTCGAGGGCAGCTCCCGCCCCTCTTGCCACGCAGGTGAGAGGATCTTCTGCTATGACTACACTGATGCCTGTTTCTCTTGATATCAGCTGATCGAATCCTTTGAGCAGCGCTCCACCTCCTGTCAGAACTATCCCTCTTGCCACTATATCTGTCACGAGCTCCGGAGGTGTTTGTTCCAGCGCATTCCTTATGGAATCGGTCAGCGTGTTTATATTTGTTTTCAGGGCTTCTCTTATCTCTCCACCCTGGACGATGATTTTTCTCGGTAATCCCGTTGAAAGATCCACCCCGACTACCATAGTCTCCAGCTCATCGTATTCGGGCAGCGGAAAGACATTACCTATTTCTATTTTTATCCTTTCTGCTGTTCGCTCACCTATGGCGAGTTTGTACTCTTCCTTTATATAATGAACGATGGCTTCATCAAGGGCATCTCCCGCAATTCTAACCGATACGCTGGTTACTATGCTTCCGAGAGATATCACTGCTATCTCTGTTGTGCCTCCACCTATGTCCACTATCATGTTGCCAGAGGGTTCTTCCACATCTAATCCAGCTCCGATGGCCGCTGCCATAGGTTCTTCAATCAAAAAAGCCTTACTTGCGCCAGCTTCGAGAGCAGCATCCATGATCGCTTTTCTTTCCACTTCCGTTACTCCAATAGGAACACCGATTACAACCCTTGGTTTCAAAAAGGGAAGCCCTTTTCGCGCGTTACCAATGAAATATTTCAACATGGTTCTTGCGATGTCGAAGTCCGCGATTACGCCGCTTTTTAGAGGACGGATCGCCGAAATATTCGATGGAGTCTTGCCAATCATTTCCTTTGCTGCAAGTCCCACCTGGATAACCGTCCCTGTTTCGGTATCTATGGCTACAACTGAAGGTTCGTTTATTACTATCCCGCGTCCGCGAACATACACAAGCGTGTTAGCGGTTCCGAGGTCTATACCCATGTCTTCTCTGAAAGGCAACCGGATCACCTCACATAGAAAAATGGCTGGGGTGGGTGGATTCGAACCACCGATCGCGGATCCAAAGTCCGCCGCCTTGCCGCTTGGCCACACCCCAGCACCAAGATGTCCGAGTTTATTATACCAAACTTTGCTGGATGTGAGAACCAGAAAAGATGGCCTTGTTTTGAACAATTGAAATGTTAATGTTGCCAAGTAAAAGGCAGGCATAATTTCCCTTATCCTTGTTGAAATTTAAAGGCCAGTATGAGTGTATTCGAAAAATCGTCGAAAAGAAGGAAATATCACATATCTTAGTATTGTGTTCAGCGTCTGCCCTTCGATCACGCTTGCAGACAATTACTTCCAGAAAGAAGTAAGAATACAAAGCGCACGCGATCACACGACTCGCTTATCTCTTCTCTCGCATCAACAAAG
>DPRG01000009.1 GCA_003538775.1 Thermotogae bacterium | reverse complement strand
GCTTGCGAGGAGAAAAGCGAAGCGCAACTGCGAAAACTTCACGCTGGAACATCCCTTTCCTTTTCTTTGCGTGGGGTGCTTTGTTTATGCGAGCGAAGGAGAAAGCGAGTGAGAGTCGCGTGATCACGTGCGTTTTGTCTCCTTGCTTCTTTCTGGAAGTAATTGTCTGCTAATGCAAACGAGAAAACACACAGAACACACAACTTAGAAACCAAGCTGTGTGATACTCCCCACCTTCTTTATGCGAGCTGATAGAATCACGTCTACCTTTTTGTAACCTCGGAGGGCTTGACAAAGCTCTTTCAGGAGTGTAAAATAACACAGGTTTTTAGGCATCGTTGGTACAAAAGCGCTGGAGGTGCTACGTTAATGCCAACCATAAACCAACTTGTCCGCCAAGGGCGGGAAAAAGTCAGGCGGAAAAGTAAGTCGCCTGCTTTACAGAATAACCCCCAGAAAAGGGGTGTATGTGTTAGGGTGTCCACGATGACGCCCAAGAAGCCGAATTCGGCTTTGAGAAAGATCGCGAGGGTCAGACTGAGTAATGGTATTGAAGTTACGGCATACATACCGGGTATCGGCCACAACCTGCAGGAACACTCCGTCGTCCTCGTCAGAGGCGGAAGGGTAAAGGACCTTCCCGGTGTGCGTTACAAAATCATTCGCGGAACTCTGGATGCAGCCGGTGTCGAGGGACGCAGACAGGCAAGAAGTAAGTACGGCGCGAAAAGGCCGAAGAAATGAGGAGGTCAAGTTATGCGAAGACGAGCTGCTCAACGTAGAGAAGTTGCTCCTGATCCACTTTACAACGATGTCCTCGTTGCCAAGCTCATAAACAAGCTGATGTGGGACGGCAAAAAAACAGTAGCTCAGAAAGCCGTCTATAAGGCATTCGATTACATAAAAGAAAAGACCGGTATGGATCCCCTCGATGTCTTCAAGAAGGCCGTTGACAACGTTAGGCCTCTGCTTGAGGTGAGACCAAGACGTGTAGGTGGTGCGACTTACCAGGTGCCGGTGGAGGTAGAAGAACCCAGGAAGACCTCACTCGCTCTGAGATGGATAGTCGCCGCGGCCAGGGCAAGGAAGGGTAAGCCCATATATCTCAGACTGGCTCAAGAACTTCTCGATGCTTACAACAACACCGGTGCCGCTGTGAAGAAAAAAGAAGACGTCCACAAAATGGCCGAAGCCAACAGGGCGTTTGCACATTACAGGTGGTGATCATGTTCAATCAGAGAGTTCCAATGGAACGTGTGCGCAATATCGGCATAATGGCACATATAGACGCCGGAAAAACCACCACGACCGAAAGAATTCTCTATTACACCGGTCGCAAGCACGCCATTGGAAATGTAGACGAAGGTACCGCGACCATGGACTGGATGGACCAGGAAAAAGAGCGCGGTATAACTATAACGGCTGCCGCGACTACCTGCATATGGCGGGATCATCGAATAAACATAATCGATACGCCCGGGCACGTTGACTTTACCGCCGAGGTGGAACGATCTCTCAGGGTTCTGGATGGTGCTATCGCTATATTCGATGCCACGGCTGGTGTGGAACCACAATCTGAAACCGTGTGGCGGCAGGCGAACAAATACAACGTTCCAAGACTGGCCTTTCTCAACAAAATGGACAAACTGGGCGCGGATTTCTGGATGTCCGTCGAATCGATAGAAAAACGCCTGGCTGCTCGCCCGCTGGTGATACAGCTTCCCATAGGTGCTGAAAACACTTTTGAAGGCGTGATCGATCTCGTCAAGATGAAAGCCATTTACTGGCTCAGTGATGATGGTGCGGTGTACGAATATAGAGAGATACCCGACGATATGCGCGAAGAGGCTGAGGAAGCTCACGAAGAACTCGTGATGCATCTTTCTGAGATAGACGAAGAGATTCTCGAGATTTACAGCGAGACTGGTGATGTTCCCGAAAACAGGCTGAAGGCAGCTATCAGAAAGGCGACGATCGAAAACATAATGGTGCCGGTACTCTGCGGGGCTGCTTTCAGAAATAAAGGTGTACAACCTCTTCTCGACGCGGTGGTAGATTATCTACCCTCGCCTCTGGATCTGCCGCCAGTCAAGGGCTGGACGCCCGATGGAGAGATAATGGAACTTCCTCCCGACCCGGATGGCCCCCTGGGGGCTCTCGTCTTCAAAATCATGGTCGATCCTTTCGTGGGAAAGGTGGCCTTCGTAAGAATGTATTCCGGAAGGCTTAAGAAAGGGAGTTATGTCCTGAACGTCAATAAAAATCAGGTAGAGAGAGTATCAAGATTGCTTTTCATGCATGCAAACCACAGAGAAGACACGGATGAGATCGTAGCGGGCGACATCGCCGCGCTTGTGGGTCCCCGAAACACCGTTACGGGGGAAACCCTGGCATCGAAGGAAAAACCTCTGCTTCTCGAAAAGATGGAATTTCCGGAACCGGTTATTTCGGTTGCCATAGAACCGTTCTCTCGTGACGATGAACCTAAACTCGTAAAGGCTTTGAATGCCCTGGCTGAAGAAGATCCCACTATCAGAGTTTATGTGGACGAAGAAAGCGGGGAAACCATACTTTCAGGAATGGGCGAGCTTCATTTGGAAGTGGTTACTGAAAGGATCCGTCGTGAATTCAACGTCCGATTCAGAGTCGGACATCCGCAGGTTTCTTACAGAGAAACCATCACCGAAGCTGTTGAAATGGAAGGTAAATACATCCGCCAGAGTGGCGGAAGAGGTCAATACGGACATGTTATCATGCGCTTTGAACCGATATCTCCAGACGAAGGCGTGAACTTTGAATTTATAGACAAAACCGCTGGCGGAGTAATACCCAAACAGTTCATCCCCGCGGTTGAAAGCGGTGTTCGTGAAGCCATGTTAACCGGTCCCATCGCGGGTTATCCTATGGTGAGGATCAGGGCCATACTGCTGGACGGCTCCTATCACGAGGTAGACAGCTCTGAAATGGCCTTCAAAATAGCTGCCAGTATGGCATTTCAAAAGGCCAGTAGACAGGCGAAGCCGGTGCTTCTGGAGCCTATCATGAAACTGGAGATAGTGACTCCAGAGGAGTACATGGGAGATGTTATAGCGGATCTGAACACACGCCGTTCCAAGATCGAAGCTTTTGAAACTCGGGGCAATTTGAGAGTTGTGCACGCATACACTCCGCTTTCCGAACTCTTTGGTTACGCTACGATTCTGCGATCGCTCACGCAGGGAAGAGCGACATACACGGCGCAGTTCTCTCACTATCAGGAAGTCCCTGCGAAGGTAATGGAAAATGTCTTGAAGAAAGTCGTGTGAAAACTACAATACACACGGTGAGGAGGGAAAAGGAATGGGCAAAGAAAAGTTTGTAAGAACCAAACCCCATGTGAACATCGGAACGATTGGACACATCGACCATGGAAAATCCACGCTCACAGCAGCTATAACAAAGGCGCTGTCCTTCAAAGGGCTCGCGCAGTATGTGCCCTTTGAACAGATCGACAAGGCGCCCGAAGAAAAAGCGAGAGGTATCACCATCCAGGTGACTCACGTTGAATACGAAACGGAAAAACGCCACTACGCACACATCGACTGTCCTGGACACGCCGACTACATAAAGAACATGATTACCGGTGCAGCCCAGATGGATGGTGCGATCCTCGTCGTGGCAGCGACTGATGGTGTCATGCCTCAAACCCGTGAGCACGTGCTTCTCGCCAGGCAGGTCAACGTTCCCTACATCGTGGTCTTCGTCAACAAGGTAGACGCAGTGGATGACGAGGAGCTCGTTGACCTTGTGGAGATGGAAGTACGTGACCTGCTCAACAAGTACGGATTCCCTGGAGACGACGCTCCCGTGATCAGAGGATCAGCCCTTAAGGCCGTAGAAGCAGAAAGCGCTGACGATCCGTGGGTTCAGAAGATCTACGAACTCATGGACGCGGTGGATGAATACATTCCCGAACCCACCAGGGACGTGGACAAGCCGTTCCTGATGCCTATCGAGGACATCTTCTCCATCACCGGTCGCGGCACGGTTGTTACCGGCAGAATCGAGCGTGGAGTCATCAGACCGGGTGACGAGGTTGAAATCGTCGGACTGAGACCCACGAGAAAGACCGTCGTGACCAGTGTTGAGATGTTCAGAAAGGAACTCGATGAAGGTATCGCCGGCGACAACGTTGGATGTCTGCTCAGAGGTGTGGATAAGGACGAAGTTGAAAGAGGTCAGGTTCTGGCCAAACCCGGCACGATCACACCACACACCCATTTCAAGGCAAACATTTACGTTTTGAAGAAGGAAGAAGGAGGACGTCATACACCGTTTGTCAAGGGTTACAGACCCCAGTTTTACATCCGAACTGCTGACGTCACTGGTGAAATCGCCGATCTTCCTGCTGGCGTCGAAATGGTCATGCCTGGTGACAACATTGAAATGACGATAAAGCTGATTAAACCCGTGGCCATCGAGAAGGGTATGAGATTCGCCGTTCGTGAAGGCGGTCGCACCGTTGGTGCAGGGGTGGTTACGGAGATCATCGAGTGAAATCGATGCGGTGAGGGGCACATGCCCCTCACTTTTGGCCTGTTGAAGGAGGTATGAAGATGGCGAAACGCATGCGGATCAGACTCAGAGCTTACGACCATACGCTTTTAGATCTTTCAGCGAAGAAGATCGTCGATACAGCCCGTGAAACCAATTCCAAAGTTTCTGGTCCCATACCCTTGCCGACGGAAAGGACGCTGTACTGTGTTTTGAGATCTCCACACAAGCACAAGGATTCACGAGAACACTTTGAAAAGAAGGTGCACAAACGTTTGATAGACATCATAGACCCTTCGCCCAAAACGGTGGATGCACTCATGAAGATAGAACTCCCGGCTGGTGTCGACGTGGAGATAAAATTGTAGCCGCAGTCTGAACAGGAGGTGCAGGTATGAAAGGTTTGATCGGAAGAAAAATTGGAATGACCAGATTGTTCGTAAACGATGTTTCCGTTCCCGTAACGGTCATAAAAGCGGGACCATGTGTAGTCGTTCAGAAAAAGAGCCGGGAGACCGATGGTTACGATGCACTCCAGCTGGGCTTTGAAGAAATACCCGAACGCAAGGTGAACCGCCCAATGCTGGGACACTTCAAAAGGGCAAAGGTGAAACCTTTCAGGATATTGAAGGAATTCAGAGTGGAAAATCCAGACGAGTATGAAGAAGGACAAACCCTCGATGTTAGCATCTTCAGTGAGGGAGAACTCGTGGACGTGACAGGCTGGACGAAGGGACGTGGATTCGCCGGTGCAATGAAGCGCTGGGGGTTCCGTGGTGGTCCGAAGAGCCATGGTTCCAAGTTCCACAGAGAGCTGGGATCGACCGGCCAGCACACCGAACCCGCGAGAACCTTCAAAGGCAAGAAGATGCCTGGCAGGTATGGGAACGAACGGGTCACGATATTGAACCTTGAGATAGTGAAAATAGACAGGGAAAACAATCTCATAGCGGTTAAAGGCGGAGTTCCGGGCGCGAGGGGCAGTCTGGTATTGATAAGGAGTGCGAATAAAGCCCCGAAACCGAAGCAGTGAGGAGGAGTGACTGATGGCACAGATCGATGTGCTGAACGTTAACGGTGAAGTGATAGGCAAGCTCGACCTCAAGGATGAGATTTTCAATATAGAACCTCATCTTGATGTGATGTATCGCTATGTCGACATGCAGTTGACCAACAGAAGACAGGGTACGGCGAGCACGAAAAACAGAGCCGAGATAACCGGTGGCGGTAGAAAGCCGTGGCCGCAGAAACACACCGGTAGAGCTCGCCACGGATCACGAAGATCCCCACTCTGGAGACACGGTGCTGTCGCACATGGACCCAAACCGAGGGAGTGGTTCAAGAAGCTCCCAAAGAAAATGAAAAGACTCGCTTTAAAGAGTGCACTTAGCGTGAGATACAGGGAGAAAAACCTCATTGTTCTCGACGATATCCGCTTCGACACGCCACGCACTAAAGAAATGAAATCCGTCCTCAAAAATCTCGAGCTTGAGGACAGAAAGGTTCTCTTTGTACTGCCCTGGAAGAGCGAAGAATACAAAAACGTGAAGCTTTCTGGACGTAACATTCCAAACGTGAAGGTCATCATAGCGGATAACCCCAACAACTCCAAAACCGGGGAAAAGGCGGTCAGGATCGATGGTCTCAACGTATACGACATCATAAACCACGACGTTCTTGTGCTCACCAAGGACACTGTAGAAAAGATCGAGGAGGTGCTTGCCCAATGAAACGCGAGAAACTCACGTACAACGACATACTCATAAGACCGATCCTGACAGAAAAAACCCATCGTGAAATGGCTCAGGAAAAACCGAAGTATACATTCGAGGTTTCAAAACTCGCCAACAAACCCATGATAAGAGAAGCTGTGGAAAAACTCTTCAACGTTAAAGTCGAGAAGGTCAACGTGATCAACGTGAAACCCAAGCCAAAGAGAAGATATTCCACAAGGTTTGGCAAAACCCGTTCATGGAAGAAAGCAATTGTGACCTTGAAAGAAGGATACAGAATCAGCGAGCTCGATGCACACTGAGTGAGGTGAAGATTCGTGGGTGTTAAAAGATTTAAACCGACGACTCCATCAAGACGTTTTATGGTTATACCTGATTTTTCAGAGATAACCAAGACCGAACCAGAGAAATCCCTTTTGAAACCCCTCAAGAAGACCGGTGGACGTAACCACCATGGAAGAATAACGGTACGCTTTCGTGGAGGCGGTCACAAACGCAGATACAGAATCATCGACTTCAAAAGGGACAAAATAGGCACCCCTGCCAAGGTTGTGGCCATCGAATACGACCCCAACAGAACCGCGAGAATCGCTCTTCTGGTCTACGCTGACGGTGAGAAAAGATACATCCTTGCCCCGAATGGAGTCCAAGTTGGAGATGTTCTAATGAGCGGTCCAGACGCGGAGATAAGACCGGGTAACGCTTTACCGCTTGAGAACATCCCCGTGGGAACCCTCGTTCACAATATCGAATTCGTTCCCGGCGCTGGTGGACAGATCGCACGTTCGGCTGGGACCTATGCGCAGATCATGGCTAAAGAAGGGAATTACGCTCTGTTGAGAATGCCTTCAGGCGAGCTTCGGAAGATACACATAAAATGCATGGCTACGGTGGGCGTTGTGGGGAACGAAGACCATTCAAACGAGGTTGACGGTAAGGCCGGAAGACGAAGATGGAAAGGGTTCAGGCCGCATGTCAGAGGAATGACGATGAACCCCGTCGATCACCCAATGGGCGGAGGAGAAGGAAGAAGCAAAGGACACATCCCCCAGAGTCCATGGGGTATCCCTGCAAAGGGTTACAAAACACGGAGGGGTAAAAGGCCTTCCGATAAGTTCATCGTCAGGCGTAGAAACCAGAAGTGAGGAGGGTAGAAAGTGGGACGCTCCAAAAAGAAAGGACCCTATGTTGATCCAAAGCTTTTGAAGAAAATTCGTCAGATGAACGAAACGGGCGAGAAGAGAATTATAAAGACGTGGAGCCGTGCTTCCATGATCGTTCCAGAAATGGTAGGACATACCATAGCCGTATACAACGGCTTAAAGCATATACCCGTATATATAACAGAGAACATGATAGGTCATCGTCTTGGAGAGTTTGCCCCCACCAGACGTTTTGGTGGTCACGCCGATAAGAAGGCGAAGAAGGGCAAGGTAGTATGAACGTGGGAGGGAGATCCATGGAAGAAAAGGTGCAAAGCAGACCCAAGCGATCAGTGCTTCATCGAACCAAAAAGCAGGAAAAAGCCAGTCAACCTGTTATAGAAGCTCGTGCTGTCGCCAGATATGTGAGAATATCGCCTTTCAAGGCAAGAGCGGTCATTAACGCTATAAGGGGCAAAAGCGTCGCTGAAGCGCAGGCGATCCTTCAATTCTCACCGAAGAAGGCTGCTAGAATCATCCTCAAGGTCCTGAATTCAGCCGTTGCCAATGCGCAGAACAACCATGGTCTCAGTTATGAGAACCTCTACGTGAGCAAGTGCTATGTGGACGAGGGCCCGAGGATGAAAAGACTGTGGCCGAGAGGAAGAGGTAGGGCGGACATACTCCTCAAAAGAATGAGCCACGTAACTGTGGTTGTAAGAGATAGAAGCAAAGAACGCGAACTTGCACAGTGAGGTGATATTGGGTGGGTCAAAAAGTTCATCCACATGGGTTCCGACTTGGCATCATAAGAGATTGGGAAGCGCACTGGTTCAACGAAAAGGATTACAAAACCTATCTTGAAGAAGATACAAAGATAAGGGATTTCATAAAAAAGAAATACCACGCAGCAGGTATCTCAAGAATAACTATCGAAAGAAGAAGTCCCAACCATGTCATTGTAACTATACACACGGCGCGTCCGGGAATGCTCATCGGTAAAAAAGGTGTGGAAGTCCAGAATACCCGCGCCGAGCTGGAGACGATGCTGGGTAAAAGGGTATTTTTGAATATAGAAGAAGTAAAAACGCCCGAAGTAGATGCACAACTGGTTGCGGAGTCTATAGCGGGAAAGATCGAAAAAAGAGCTTCCTATAAGATCGCTATGAAGCGCGCTATAAGCAACGCTCTCAAGCGTGGAGCCCTGGGTGTGAAGATCATGGTCGCTGGACGACTCGGTGGTGCTGAAATCGCAAGAAGAGAATGGTACAGAGAAGGTAGAGTCCCCTTGCAGGTTATCAGAGCAAACATAGAATACGGAACTGCCCTCGCCCAGACGAAATACGGAACCATTGGCGTCAAAGTATGGGTTTACAAAGGCGATTCACCACTGCTCAAAGAAAGACAGCTCGCTGAGACGGGCTCCGCAGAAGGGAGGTAATGCCCATGTTGATGCCCAAAAGGGTTAAATATAGAAAGCAGCAGCGCGGCAGACTCAAAGGCCAGGCCAAAGGCGGTGCAACGGTCCACTTTGGCGAGTGGGGCTTGAAGGCACTCGAACCCCACTGGATCACCGCGCGGCAGATAGAAGCCTGTCGTGTCGCTATAACGAGAACTCTCAAGCACAGTGGAAAATTGTGGATACGTATCTTCCCAGATAAACCATACACCAAACATCCCGCCGAATCACGAATGGGAAAGGGCAAGGGCAACGTCGAAGGCTGGGTAGCAGTCGTCAAGCCCGGAAAGATACTCTTCGAAATCGGCGGAGTAAGTGATGAAGTTGCAAAGAAGGCGCTGGCATACGCTGCAACGAAGCTACCTATCAAAACGAAGATCGTGCCCAGGCACCACCTTGGAGGTGAACTCTGATGAAGGCCTCTGACCTCAGAGATAAGACTGACGAAGAATTGATCCAGATGGAACAGGAATTCAAGAAAAAACTCATGGACCTGAGATTCCAGCTGGCCATGGGTAGACTCACGGATACGAATCAGATAAAGCAGGTCAAAAGAGATATCGCAAGAATCAAAACGATCCTTCGAGAACGCGAACTGGGAATAAGGAGGTAGTGAACAATGCCGAAAAAACGATTGACCGGAGTTGTTGTAAGCGATAAGATGGATAAAACCATTGTGGTACTCGTTGAAAGGTTAACCAAACATCCAAGATATGGCAAATACATACGCCGAAGGAAGAAGTACCACGCTCATGATGAAAACAACGAGTGCAGGATAGGAGATGTAGTGGAGATCGAAGAAAGCCGGCCTTACAGTAAAACGAAGAGATGGAAATTGGTGCAAATAGTCAAAAGATCTGAACTGGCAGAAATACCTGAAGTAACAGACTCTGAGGAACTCGGAGGTGTTGAATCATGATTCAACAGGAAACGTACCTTAGAGTTGCCGATAATTCCGGCGCGAAAGTCCTCAGGGTTATCAGGGTGCTGGGAGGCTATCACAAAAAATACGGAACGGTTGGTGATATAGTCGTCTGCTCCATCAGGGAGGCTGTCCCACACACCGATGTGAAAAAAGGCGACGTTGTCCGAGCTGTGATCGTGCGCACAAAGAAAGAGATAAGAAGAGACGACGGCACCTACATCCGTTTTGGCGACAACGCCGCGGTAGTACTCGCGAAAGGTAATGAACCCAAAGGTACTCGCGTGTTTGGCCCCGTTGCAAAGGAACTCAGAGATAAGGGTTTTATGAAAATCGTCTCCTTAGCTCCGGAAGTTCTGTGAGGTGATCGAGTTGAAAGTAAAAAAAGGCGATCTGGTGAAAGTGATAGCGGGTAAGGATAAAGGCAAAGAAGGAAAGGTACTTCGTGTCATCCCGAAAGAAAACAAGGTTATCGTCGAAAACGTGCGTATAGTTAAGCGTCACCAGAGACCAACTCAGAGGCTCCGTGAAGGTGGTATTATCGAGCGCGAAGCTCCCATCGACGCTTCCAACGTGATGGTAATCTGCCCGAGCTGCAACAAGCCCACGAGAATCGGCTACAGATTCATGGAAGAGAAAAAGGTGAGATTCTGCAAAAAATGTGGCGAAATTGTCGACAAAGTCTGAAGGAGGAATGGAAATGGGTTACGAATTCGTGCCGCTTAAAGACGTTTATAACGAGACGGTTGTGCCCACAATGATGAAGGAATTCGGATACAAGAATCCTCTTCAAGTTCCAAGGATTGTGAAGATCGTGGTTAACATGGGTGTTGGAGAGGGCTCAAGAAATCGCGAGCTCATAGAAAATCACGCGCGTGAGCTAACCATGATAACCGGACAGAAGGCTGTAATAACACTCGCGAAAAAGAGCATATCGAATTTCAAGATTCGAAAAGGTATGCCTGTTGGTGTGAAAGTCACACTGAGGGGACCGAGGATGTACAATTTTCTCTACAAACT
>DPRG01000049.1 GCA_003538775.1 Thermotogae bacterium | reverse complement strand
AAAGGCGAAAAAACTACGGCTCGTCGATCGTTTGTAAGAGTGCTTGCTCGGCGCTCCGCGAGACTGTAAAAGCTCTATGCTGGAACAGGAAGAGGTAAAGAAACAAAATCTCGCCGCATCCGTGAGGCTCGGTAATTATTTGTGTAAGCGTTCGCTCGGCGCCTCGCAAGATTTAGAAACCGAGATGTGTGATGAGGGTAGAAAGGCAGAAGAGCACTCAAGCTCGTGAAGGTTTTTTAATCACATCGCGTTTTTGTAGGTAAAGAAGATAAAACCTCACGACTCGTCGATCGTTTGTATGAGTGCTTGCTTTTGCGCTTTGAAAGACAGCGAGACTTTATGCTGTAACAGTGAAAGAGGTTGAAAAGAATGCGTATTCAATTTCAAGATAAATTGTTTGCTCTGCGAGATATGGAGCTCTTTTTCGTTGATTGAGGGAATAAAATACTGGCAGGAGAGTATTATCCACCAGCGATTCGGGAGGTTATCTCATGCAGGAGAAGCGTCACAGGGTGCATGAGAAATGCGGGTATGCGGAGAACGATGAGTATTACCGCAAGTAGGATGCCATAAACTTCATATTTGGCGTACCATCCCATGTATTCTTCGGGGATTAGAGCGAGCATGATCTTCGCGCCATCCATCGGAGGAATCGGAAAAAGATTGAAAAGGCCATACCCCACACTCCACTGTGCAGATTTGAGAATGAAGTTGGCAGTGTAGCCGTTTGTGGACACAAAGGGTCTTAGTTTGAAGTAAAGAAGATAAAGGCCTATACCCACCAAAATGTTGGCAGCCGGTCCTGAAAGAGCGACTATCAATGTATCTCTGGTTGGATGTTTGAACTTCCATTTGTTAACAGGTATAGGTCTTGTCCAGCCATAGCCGAAAAGCACGAAGGCAACGCTTCCTACAGGATCCAGGTGATTAAAAGGGTTTAACTTCAATCTTCCCGCTCTTTCGCCGGTGTCGTCTCCAAGCATTCTGGCGACTATCCCATGGGGATATTCGTGTACGAAAGTGATGAGCAACAGGGCGGGAATAGAGAATTTAATCGTATCCAGCAGATACCATATGCTTCTCATGTTTCACCTTCACATGAGACGACTACCGTTATCTCACCTCTGATTTCTTCACCGAGCTTCTGCAAAACATCACTCACTCGACCTCTGATGTACTCTTCATGTAACTTGGTCATTTCACGTGCCAGGAAGATTTCTCTATTACCCATTATATCCAGTATATCTTTCAGGGTTTCTCTTATCCTCTGAGGGGATTCGTAGAACACGATGGTACGTCTCTCGTCTTTGAGCAATCTGAGGAGCTTCCTTCTCGACTTCCCTCGAGGCATGAAACCTTCGAAAACAAAGCGAGAGCCAGGAAAACCGCTGGCAGCGAGTGCGGCTGTAACAGCACTTGGTCCAGGAACAACGCGCACAGGTATGGATTCTCTCCAGCAGGCAGCTACGAGTTGATGTCCAGGATCGGAGATGACAGGCATTCCCGCATCACTCACCAGCGCGATTGTCTTTCCAGCTCGAAGCGCTTTCAGCACCCTGGGTATCTGTCGCATCACATTGTGCTCGTTCAGGGTCCAGAGCTCTTTTCTTCCAAGATCCAGCAGGTTAAGTAATTTAACTGTAACACGCTTGTCTTCGGCGAGGATGATTCCGGATTCTTTTATCGCTTCAATTGCTCTCTGGGAGATGTCTTTCAGATTTCCTATAGGGGTACCCACAATGAAGAGAACACCTTGGCTACGTTGGTCATCCACTCGAGGCATCCCTCCAATTTACCGGAAAAACCCTGAAATCTTCTTTTAACTCTTCGACTAATTTTCTCAGTTCCTGTGGCGTTTCGTAGATAATATCCACATGTACTTCCAGCACTTCCTCTATTGATGTTTTGAACGCTTTAACAATGCATTCATATGAAGGGCGCTCCTTAAGTATTTCTGAAAGCGTTATTACGCGCTTTTCTAAAATACTTTCCTCAAGGTTATATGATTTGAAGCATCTGCTGTAGGTGTGGATATCGATAGTGAAGGGTATAGAACCATGCTGTAAAACGAAGGTATCTCCCCTGTATTGAGCACTTCCAACGAGTTTCCTTCCGTTCACAGATATTTCGTAGATGGAAGGTGCACCGTAACAGGCTTGCAGGTTTTCGCGTGTTCGAGATCTTTCCAGAGAAACGTTTTCCACTCCTAATTTTTTGAGTGCTGATAGTAAAACCCTTGCCAGTATTTTGTAAGTGTTTAACGTCCCTTTTCTTGCCCAATCAAAGTCTTTGCTGAGGGCAAAGGAGTAGGTGATTTCATCGTGGTGAAGGACCGCTCTGCCGCCTGTAGGGCGTCTTACAACAGGTATTCGATTCTCTTCGAGAAAGGGCAGATTGAGCACGGAGGTTTTTTGCAGTCGACCTATGGATAACGTGGGTTGTGTCCACCCGTACAATCTCGCACAGGAAGGAAGTTTCCCCTGACCTACCATCTTCGCTATTGCTGTGTCCATAGCCATATTGTGATCTCCCGGATGAAACGTGTCCGCAAGAAGGACGAAGTTCTCACTCACTGTATCACCGGAGATCGTATAGCAGCGCCTGGGCGACTTCTGTTATATCGCCCGCTCCAAGAAAGAGCAAAACGGCTCCTTCAGAGCTTTTCGCAATGTCCATCACGTCCCACTTGTCCAGATGGTGAGCTGCTTTCACTCCAAGTTCGCGTAATTTCTGTACGATTTCCAGCTCACTGATACCGTTTATTCTGGATTCATAAGCGTCGTATATTGGGACAATGTGGACTTCATCGGCGTGACGCAACGAGCTTGCAAAGCGTCCATTCTCCCTTGCAAGACGGGTGTAGCGATGTGGCTGGAAAAACGTGATCAGTTTTCTGGAACCATACACCTCTCTGGCTGTGAGAAGGGTTCTTTCCACTTCTTCTGGTGTATGTGCGTAATCCTCTATCAGCACATTACCCTTTTCGTCCTTTTTCAGTATTTGGAAGCGACGATCCACGGGCTTGAAACTGTCCAGTGTTTCTACTATGTCGACAGGATACCCCATGAACATGACTGCTCCAAGGGCAGCTAAGGCATTGTAAACATTGTGTTCTCCAGGAACCTGTAGTCTGAAAAACCATTCCCTATTCATCCAGCTGAATTTGACTAACTGCGCTGTTTCTTCTGCGCGCCTTTCGAGCAAACGAATATGAGATCTTGTGGAATGACCAAAGAACAAAATTTCTGCGCTTTTCGTCTTTGCCATTTCAAGAGCTTTATCTGAGGTTTCATCATCTCCGAATATCACCACACCAGCACGCGCTTTTTCTATAAAAGAGGCAAAGGCGCTTATTAGGTTCGAAAAGTCGTTGTCATAGTGTTCGAGGTGATCAGGTCTTATGTTGGTTATTACAGCGATCATAGTGTGCGTGTCCTTGAAATATCCATCACTTTCGTCGATCTCCGCCACGGTAAGGTCAGAGCCAGATCGATAGTTTCCGTGATGTAGCATCGGATGTATTCCGCCAAGAAAAACGGTGGGATTGGCACCAGCTTTCAAGAGCATATGAGAGATCATGGCGGTGGTTGTAGTTTTTCCATCTGTACCGGTAACGCCAACGGTCTTTCTCTGTGCCAGTAGGTCATTCAGCACCTCCATACGATGCTTAACGGGTACACCTTCGTTGATAGCTCTAGATACTTCAGGATTTTCGGGCTTTATAGCCGTTGAGATGATCACCGTATCCGGATCGTGCCAGTTCGTCCAGCTATGCCCCTTGAAGACCTCCACACCGCACGATCTAAGATAATGCACTCTCTCGTTCTCTTCAAGATTTGAACCGTATACTTCATGACCATCACATTTAAGATGAAGAGCAAGGGAGCTCATACCAATTCCACCTATACCCACTAAGTGGTAAAGCATTTAAGCCGCACCTCCGATATCCCGGACAGGATCTTCTTCAGTATCTCATTCGGATCCAGCGATGGTCTTCGTTTCATGTTAAGAAGCATGGAAAGTTCCCGTACAACCCTGTCAGCGGTTGCCTCACTTTCTCTCAACACGCGAGCCGTTCCTGCACGTTCCAGAAATTTCGCGTTTAAAAATTGATGCCCTTCTGTAGCGCCCTCCCATGGTATTATCAGTGCTGGAAGTCCGCTCGTGTAAAGCTCCCAAACAGTTGTCGCACCACCGCGGGTGATAGCAATGTCTACGATGCTCAACAGATCCGGTACTTCTTCGAGATAATCGAATGGTGCAACGTTTGGGTAGTGTTTGAGTCTTTCCGTCCATCCACTGGATCCTGTGAGTACGATAAACCGCGCTTTTATTCTATCATGTATCTTCTCGACCATCTGATTCAGAAAATCCGAGCCCCTGCTACCACCCATTACCAGGATGAGCTTTTCTCCTCTTAATCCGAGGTTCTCCATAAACATTTCGAGTTCTTCTCTCTCCATTTTTGGTTTTCGCACGGGATTTCCGGTAACGATCGCTTTGTTTTTGTATTTTAGAGGAATGGTTTCCAGGGATTCTGGAAAGCTCAGAAAAATTCTCTTCGCAAAACGCAGGGACATTCTGTTTGCAACGCCGACGACACTGTTCTGCTCATGAAGGTAAACGGGTATCTTTAAAAGCCAAGCGGCAAGAGCTACAGGCCCGGTTATGTAGCCTCCCGTGCAGAAAACGCAGTCTGGTTTGAACTTTCTCAGTTCCCCCATCGCCTTTATCAGTGCTGGAATTAAAAGGCTCAGCGCCACCACGTTTTTGACACTGTGAAGGGGACGCTCGAACCCCTTCACACGCAGGGGAACGGTTTTGATCCACGGAAAACGCGCAGGGAGTACTTTCGCTTCGATTTTCCCGGGGTTGATGAAATATAAGGCTTTTAGGGAGCAGTACGTCGTTATCTCTTCTATAAGCGCGATTGCCGGATTCAGATGACCGGCGGTTCCACCACCTGCAAAGGCTATCTTTATAAATCTTTCAGCCACGCTGTTCACCTGTCACTATTGAAATCGCAATCCCGAATCCCGTAAGGGTTGCTATCATGGAACTGCCACCGTAACTCACAAGTGGTAGGGGCACACCTGTCGGTGGAAGAAGCCCCACGTTGACGCCTATGTTCACCAGTGACTGAACGGCTATCAGTATGCCAAAACCGTATATATAGTACCGTCCAAAGGCCGACTCTACGTACCGGCTTGCTACCTTGAAAAGCATGTTCACAAGGCCCAGCAGAAGGACAAAGACCAGAAGTATTCCTATCACACCGAATTCCTCGCCGAAGACGGAAAAGATAAAGTCGCTCTCTCTGACTGGGATGTAACGCTTTATGGTTCCCAGCCCAGGTCCTGAGCCAAAGATTCCGCCAGTCGCAAATGCCATCCTTCCAAGTTCCTGCTGATAAGGGTGCCCGCCTGTCCAGAGATCGACAAAGCTCTTCAATCGTTCCATCTGGTATGGCTTTAAGATTCCGATTTTGAAAGAAGCCATGGCTATCAACGCCAGCCCAGACATCAATGTGAGGATATGCCAGAATCTGGTACCCGCGACGTAAAGAAGAAGTATGATTACAGTAAACATCAGTACAGAAGTACTGAGGTCGGGTTCAATGGCTGTGAGTATTACTATCGGTGAGACCATCAGAAGAGGAATGATCAGGCCGCGAATGAAAGAAGTCATCTTATCCTTCGCGTGTTCTATATAACGTGCCAGAAGTATCAGAATAACTATCTTCGCGAATTCAGATGGCTGAATAGTGAAAGACTTCAAATTTATCCATCTATGGGAATTTCCGATGGGAGGAAAGCGAAAGACAATCAGGAGAGTTATAACAGCGGCCAGTAAATACACGGGCGCCAGATTTCGGTGTATTTTGAAGTCCATCAACGCAGTGATTAGAAAGCCTGCCAGGCCCAGAGCTATCCATAGAAGCTGTTTTTTTACAAACGAAAGCTCTACGTGGTAGGTGGTGGATATGAGAATGTCGGCACCATACAATGCCACTATTCCAAGCATGAGCATAAGAAGGACGTAAAGTAGTAACCCGGCAAGATCTTTCATGAGTTTCTTTTCGCTATCGTTTTCTGGATACAACGCTTGAAATCCTCCCCCCTTTCGACGTAGCTGGAATAAAGATCGAAGCTCGAACCTCCAGGGCTGAGAATCACCACGTCTCCTGGAGACGCGAATTCCATAGAGGCTTTGATAGCTTCCTCCATGTTTTCCACAAGCACGAGCGGCACGTTCTTGACAAAGCTTTCAGCGAGTCGTTTCATAGCTCCGAAAGCGACAACAGCTTTACACTTTTCCGCGATGGAGTGCTTGAGATCAGAATAATCCTCGTTTTTCCCCAGACCGGAAAGGATCAGAATCACATTCTTTCTCTCAAAGTTTTTCAAAGCCGATACCACTGCATGGGCGTTGGTGGCCTTCGAATCGTTTATGAAGGAAACGCCTTCTATTTCGGCAACGAATTCGAATCTGTGGGGGAGTAACTGAAAATTCTCCAGAGATTCCACGATTTCCCGGGGATTCAGCCCAAGATATAACGCTGTTGAAATCGCCGCGATAAAGTTTTCTCTCAGATGAACAGGTATTCGTTTTATTTGTACATGAAGATCTTCATCCTCAAAATACAGATGAGTGTCGTTAGATCTGACACGGTATCCTTTGTACTCGTCAAAAAGAAAGACCCTCGATCTCAGGTCAACTACGGTTTTCTCTATACCTTCAGTGTTTCTGGAAATTAGGGCCACATCCTTCTCTTCCTGCCGTCTGAACATGGAGATCTTCGACTCAAAGTATTCCTCATAACTTGCGTGCCAGTCGAGGTGATCCGGAGCGATGTTCAGTAGTATTCCTATGTTTGGTTTGAAAAAGGAAGACCAGTAAAGCTGGAAACTGCTGACTTCACAGACGATGAGTTCGTAGTTTTCGAGGTTTTCCATGGCAGATATTAGGGGTGTGCCGATGTTGCCACCTTCGAAGATCCTGTATTTTTTCGAAAGTATAAATGCTGTCAGTCTTGTGGTGGTGGTCTTACCGTTGGTACCTGTCACGGCAACGATTTTCTTACCACTTCTTGAAATTTCTTCATAGGCGAGATCTAACTCTGTCGTCAGGCGGATACCCTTTTCCAGAGCCTTTTTTATCAACGGATGTGAGGGTTTTATACCAGGACTGACCACTATCACGTCGCTGTTTAGAAGATTTTCGGAATTTATCCCCTCCTCGTAATTCACGCCCAGGGATTCGAGATAGTTCTTCGTTCGGTCATCTATATGGTTTTTCTCAGATACAAAAATGCTTACATCTTTATTTTTCAGAAAATCTATAACCGCTCGGTTACTCACACCCAATCCCAGCAGCGCATATCTCATGATCCCATCTTCATCTCCCCGGCGTTAAGTATACAACTGTTCAACAAAATCCTTGCCTTTTCTGAAAAGTTAAAAGGCTTTGGTGGTCTTCGATACTATTACAGACGGTCTGATGGTCTGTAAACCGTCTTCAGCTTCTACACTCTGAGACGTCTTCGTCTACAGAAAGCTTCATGTATTTGGCCACAACACCAGGAAGTGCGTTCAATCTCTCACAGAGTTGGGCGTGCTTTTCGGCATCGCCCACGAGTTCGAGGATGATCAGGCCGCTGTCGGAACAGTTATCGAGTGTTCCATCGTGAAGCCCCAGCCGGGTTTTGATAAGACATCCCCACTCTGTCAAAATCTTTTGAACCTGAACCGCGGCGTTCTTTCTGTTGTCCACCAGAATAGCCATAACGGTTTTGATAGGAATATCCACTTTCTTCACCTCCGTTGTCCGGGAATTTCGTAAAGATCGCCTCTGAAGTTTGAAAAGTAGGCGTGAGAATGCGGTAGATCTTCGTAACGATATTTCGACACCAGCTCGGTTTCTATTTCAGTCATTATAACACCTTCGGCATCTCCCGCGTCGCACAGGATCTCACCGGAAGGTGAGACCACTCTGGAGTGACCATGGAAATGGAAAAGCCCCTTTCCAGTCTGGCATGCGCTTATAAGGAATGCTCCGTTTTCAAGGGCTCGCGAGCGTGTTGCGAGTTCGTATATGGTTGCACGCTCACGAGAGAAAGCGAAAGGAACAACGAAGATCTCGGCGCCGCGCAGAGCAAGGGTTCTCGCTATTTCTGGGAATCCGACTTCGTAACATATGAATACACCTATGATTGTCTCCTTAACAACGCAGGTTTTCAAGCTGCTACCAGCATGAAAGATTTCACGTTCTCTCCGAAAAAGATGGGTCTTGTCGTAGAACTCCGGCTCACTGAGCGGCGCAAAGTGCGCCACGGAATTGTAGACCTTATCCTTTTCTGGTCGTCCCATACCCGCGAAGATATGAAGATCGTAGCTATCGGCTATCGAGGAAAGAATTTCGCAGGTTTCTTCGAAGCTGTCTTCTATGTAGCGTTTTAATCGTGTCTCCCAGGTGTATCCCACGTTGAAAAGTTCGGGAAGAACCACAAGATCGGCATCTTCAGCGATCTCTTCAATCCAGTTCACGGCTTTTTCGATGTTCTCACCAACATCATAGATTGAGCATTTCATCTGGACCGATCCCACTTTTAGTTTCAATTCTCTTTTCCTCCTTTCATCTTGCTCAACTGGCGGGCAAGTTCTTCTTGTTTGGACCAGTAACCATCGAGAGAACCGCGAGAGGCGTAATAGCCGAGTATCTTCCTGTATCTACGATTCAATCTTCCTTCGTTTAAAGACTCGAAATCACTTCCAGGCAGTGGCATAAAGGTATGGGCGTGTATCTTCGCGTCGTAAAGCTCAATTAGCTTTGTCATGAAAGCGATGTTTGCTTCAACATCGTCCTCCGTTTCAAAGGGAAAGCCAAAGATGAAGTCAACATGAGGGCGCAGACCGGCGTTTTTAATCATTTTAACGGCGCGTTCCACCGATTCCACGGTGTGCCCTCTTTTGATGATTTTGAGTATTCGCTCACTTCCGCTCTGTGCACCTATCAGTACGCTTTTGTTATCACAATAGCTTTTGACAAGAGATAGGACGTCTTCCGTTACCGATTCCGGCCTTACATCGGAAGGAAAGGTGCCGAAATACAGCTGTTCTACGCCGATTTCCCTCAGACCCTTCAAAAGTTTTTTGATCTTCTCCGGTTCGGGAACAACCCCGTTCCGAGAACCGTATCCAAAAGCATTGGGCGAGATGAACCTCATAACCTTACGACCGTTTTCCACAGAGATCTTCGCCCACTTGAGAATGTTTTCAACACTTCTGTGTCTCACCCTTCTTCCGAAAAGATTTGGAACCT
This sequence comes from Thermotogae bacterium, assembly GCA_003538775.1. Taxonomy (GTDB): domain Bacteria; phylum Thermotogota; class Thermotogae; order UBA12178; family UBA12178; genus UBA12178. Next base: position 8,055 of record DPRG01000049.1, on the reverse strand, counting down.
GACAGTATGCGCATCTAAAGGGACATCCCCTTGTTATTTCTGTTGGCATGTACATCCCGTGCTTTGGTGCAAAGGGTGGGAAAGCGTCCAGATCCCGTGGAATACCGTTTATAACAGGAGAAATTGCGTCTCCTCTTAGATATCTGAGCAGGGATTCTTCACCATCGCCAACAAAGACATGATCGACACCGAGTTTAAATGTACCTTCAGGATCGGCTGAAGGATGAGGTCCTCCCGCTATCACTGTGAAACCCCTTCTTTTCAGCTCCGGAACAAGAAGCTCTACATCCTTAACATCGAAACTCGAAAAGCTCAGAGCCACAATAGTTCTGCTCGGATTCAGCGCATCCAGCTCTTCCGGCATCTTGAAGGTTGAAACTCCTATCCACGGTGCAAACGTTTCAATTACGCCGATCAGGGCGGTGACACTGTATCGGTTTTTCTTTGTGAGCCAGAAGGATAGATGCTCCGGTCTTCTGGGTGTCACGAAACAGGTTCTTCCTCCATGGAAAGTATCAACTCTTCTATGAATTTCTTGAGGTTATTTGAAAGGTTTTCAACCATTTCTTCGTTTTCTCCCTCCACCATGATCCTGATGAGCGGCTCGGTACCCGAAGGACGTACAACTACCCGCACGTCCTCTGGAAGGGTTTTAAGCTTTTCTCTCAATTCGGGTGAGCCTGCCACTTCTTTTTTGCGGTTTGTCTTCACGTTCAGCAATCTTTGAGGGTATCTTGGCACCTCACGCAAAATGTCGGCGAGGTCGCGCCCGGTTTCCATTAGTGAAACGAGCGTTTCCAGCGATGTGACTATTCCGTCGCCAGTGGTGCTTCGATCGAGGAAAATGATATGCCCCGATTGTTCTCCGCCCAGGTTGATGCCCTTTTCGAGCATCGTTTCAAGAACATATCTGTCTCCAACTTTCGTTCTTATCACTTCTATTCCGTGTGATTTGAGGTATCTCTCCATTCCAAGGTTACTCATGATCGTGACAACTACGGAACGAAGTGTGAGACGTCCTTCTTTTAGCATCTTCAACGCGTTTAGAGTTATGAGACGATCTCCATCCACGAGTTTCCCATCTCTCGTGATCATGAGACATCTATCTGCATCACCATCGAAAAGCACCCCTGCGTCGAACGATCTGCCCTGTATCTTCTCTATGAGCCCTTCCGGATGAGTTGAACCGCACCCTTCATTTATGTTCCTGCCATCTGGTTGGTTGAAAAAGATCTCATGGCTTATTCCAAGTGCTTCGTAAACCTTTCTGGCGATTTCATACGCTCCGCCGTTGGCAGTGTCGACAGCGATGTGTATGTTTTTAAAGCTGTACTGTTTGTATAATTCTGTGATCTTTTCCACGTAAAGATTTATCAGTTCAGGTTCGTTTTTAATCCTTTTCACAGAGCCCGGTGCGGCGAGTACAGTTTTTTCCATGAGCCTTTCAAGCTCTTCTTCGACAGAATCGGAGATTTTGTAACCCCTCTCCATGACCTTCAATCCGTTGTATTCAGGGGGATTGTGAGATGCCGAGATCATGACACCGACGGTGTTTTTGATTCTGGTAAGCATCACAAGAGCAGGTGTCGTTGCCACCCCGGCAAGGACTACTTTCATCCCGCCAGCCGCTGCTCCTGAAGCGATAGCGGATTCCAGGAGATCCCCTGATAATCTTGTATCTCTGGCTATGATCAGTTCACTGTGAATATCTCCAAACATTTGTGCAATGGCATTGCCCAGCCTGTATGCTATCTCCGGGGTCAATTCAGAATTCACGACTCCTCTGATACCATCAGTACCGAAAAGTTTTCTCATGAAGAAACCTCCTTCAGGATCTTCACGTCCCGAACCAGTTTTATGATAGCGTAGAATACGACGAGGAATTCAAGCCTTCCCATGAACATGCCTACGGTTTCCACCCACAGGATAGGAGCAGGCATATCCGGCCGGGTTATTCCAACGGAAAGCCCAACAGTGCTGAGGGCCGAAGCGTATTCGAATGCGGAATCCGCCAGACTGTAACCATAAGCCGCAAGAACACCAACACCAAGGCAATAAAAGATGAAGTAGAAGGTGAAAATGATCAGAATTTCCTTTAACAGTCTTAGATCCAGTTCTATCGCTTTTTGTCCCTTGTACAGCACGATCGTTTCCACCGCGGTTCGCGGTCTGAAGAAGGAAATAAGCTGAGCCCATATTGCTCTCGCAAGGGCATAGAGTCTGAACAATTTAAGCCCGCCTGAAGTTGAATCCATACCTCCACCAAAGATCATCAGAAGTGTCAGCACATAGAGCCCCAGATCGTTCCATCTTTCGAAAGACACCGTTGAGAATCCCGTTGTGGTGAGAGCGGAAACAGCTTGAAAGATCCCGGTCCTTGCCGGAGCCTCTGGATATAAGGAGAACGTTGTGAACCTTATCAATACGGGGGTGAAAAGGAGCAAGATGCTCAGAAGGGTCCAGGGCTCACCGTTTTTCAGAAATTGCTTGAACTTCCCACTCCAGAGCGTATAGTGAACCCCAAAGCCCGTTGTACCCATCACCATGAGAACAACGGTCACGATCTCCACAGCGAGACTGTTGAATTCACCGATACCGCCGGCACGGGTGGAAAAACCCCCTGATGCCAGGGCTGTGAGGGAATGGTTGAAGGCATCGAAAAAGTTCATACCGGCCAGAAGGTAAGCGATTATACCCCCAGCGGCGTAAGAGAGGTAGATCACCAGAATCATTCGCACCGATGCCCGGATGTTTGGCATTATGTTATCGATTCTTCCTTCAGCATAGTAAAGGCCAAAGCCTGAAGGACCTATCACCGCTGAAAGCATTATGATAGCAAAACCTGCGCCACCGAGAAATTGCATCAGACTTCTCCATACGAGAATGAGTTTTGACACCGTTGTCACATCCACAACGGTAAGCCCTGTGGTCGTCCAACCACTTGTGGACTCGAATATCGCCTGCGACATATTGAGAGTTCCGGAAAAAACGAACGGTAGAGCGGATATAAAAATCCCGATCGTCCAGGTAAAAAGGACGATAATGGTACCTTCTTTTATTGTAAGAGGAGCGTTCTTTGGTGGTTTAAAAAGGTACCTTAGAAGAAGTCCCAGAGAAAGTGAAACCAAAGCTGTCTCTGCGAAAAACAAGGCGTTGGACCACTCTTCTGGGTAGGCGAAACAGAAGAGAATGGGCACAAGTACGATTACAGGAAAGTACGTGAAGAGGGTCCCTACGTGATGAAAGATAATCTTGTAATGAAGTTTCAATGTCTCCGTGTAAGCCACTATACCTCACCCGTGATGGTTTTTAGCACTTCAGACTGCACCCTGGAATGACAGAAAACGAAGAGTCGATCGTCCTTCAAAATAGACGTTTCACCACGTGGGATGATTACAGAACCCTGTCTCAGGATAGCTCCAACTATACTTTCGTGGGGTAGTTCTATGTCTTTTAACTTTTTGTTTACCACAGGAGAGGATTCGTCTACAGCGATTTCGAGGACGGTGAGTTCGGCTTCTTTTGATATCGGGAAGTAACTTTTTATATCATCCGCTATCGTCAGCTGTGAAACCACTTCCGCTATCAGTTCAGTGGGGCTGACACTTGTGATTCCAAGAGCTTGAAAAACCTCTTTGTTTTCCGGGTCGTTGACTCTCGCAACCACTCTCCTTGTACCAAATATCTCCTTGGCGAGCATCGTTATAACCAGATTATCCTGATCTTTGGGCGTCAGAGCAACCAGTACATCGTTGGGCATTACCTCTGCCTCTTCAAGTATCTGTCTCTTACTGCCATCTCCGTGTATCACAGGTATTCGCAGTTTTTTGCTCAATTCTTTACAAAACTCGGGATCTTTGTTTATAAGAGTGACGCGGTAGCCTTTGGCGATAAGCAACTTTGCAAAATGGTAAGCCAGTCTTTCTCCACCTATAACGATCACTTTCATGTGCTATTCTCTCCCAATAATCTTTTCAGGGTCTCGAAAGCAAGGAGCGTGGGACAGAAAGCTTCTATACGAAAGTCTTCGAAAAGTTCCATGTTTTCAGGGTTGTGAACATTGCTTATTACACGCGTAACTCCAAATACCTTGCGGGCTATCTGAGCGATCATAAAGTTGGTATTGTCGTCTGAAGTTAAAGCAATAACAGCATCTGCTTTTTCCATCTTAGCTGTTTTCAGCGTTTCGATCTCAGCCGCGTCGCCGTGGATGGTGAACCCCGTGAACTCAGGAGGAAGACGTTCGAAGGCTTCTTCTTTTATGTCTATTACGACAACACTGTGCCCCCTGTTCGAAAGGTATCCGGCCATTCTCGAACCAATACGCCCACAACCGATTATTACGAAGTAGCCAGCTCTGGGCAAAAGTATCACTCCAGTCTCTTCAATCTTTCCTCAGCTGGTCTAAAATCGGGATCCATAACGAGACTCGCCGTGTAGTGCCTTCTGGCGAGTTCCTTGTTTACACTTTCCAGTATCATTCCCATACAGTAGTGGCCTTCAGGGCGAGAGGGAAAGCTTTCAAGGATCTTCCGGGCGACCTTTTCAGCTTGCTCTTTTTTACCATCTTTAAGCAGCTGTTCGACTTTTCTGGTGAGTTTTTGAGGGCTCTCCTTCAGGGAGAGCGTTTCGCTAACCTTCTCCAGGATTTCATCGGGTGTGAAAGGTTTTGAAACGTAGTCCACGGCTCCGGATTTCAACGCCTGAACTGCCACTTCTGGCACGTTCTGAGCGGTCACTATGATGGTAGGGACACGGGTCACTTCTTCATTCAATTCTTCCAAAATCTTGTGTCCCTGTATCTCAAGATCGGCCAGTACAAGATCGAAGCGTTCGTTTTTTAAAAGCCTGGAGAATTCCTCAAAATCTGCCGCAGTAACACATTCATGTCCCTCTTCTTCGAGTATCCTTTTGAGATTCATTCGCACATTTCTTTCGTCATCGGCTATGAGTATCCGGGCCACACCTATCTCCTCCAAATGGTCAATTTCGGAAAACAACAACGATTCTAAGGGTTCTTTCTTCTCTTCTTGGAGAAGTTTCCAGCTTGCTGAGATTCGACACAACGATGCTTGCGAGTTCTACTGCTGAAGCTCTTTCGATTTTCACGGTTACTCTTCCGTTTGGTTCGAGTGTTAACAGGGCTGTTACTTCACCTCTAAGCTGGTGACGATCAGATGGACGCCTTTGTAGGAGCTCGGTGTAGTCTTTCTCTATCGAGGCCTTCACCTGGTAAAAATTCGGGAAGTCCTCTACTCTAAATCCCTGTTGAGTGCTTTCCAGACGCACCATTTCCGGAATGAGGGTTTCTTTCGCTATTCCAGGGCCGATAGGTTCTGGCTCCAGAAATTCCGAGGCAGAAACTGTTGCCGCAGCGTTTGCCTGTGCTTCCTCAACAAGGAAGTTTGTCGGGGCATTCCCGGAAACAACTGCTTGATCCTGAATTTCAGGGAGTTTAAAGGCTTTAGGACCAGAATTCCTGGATATGTCTATAGTAGGTTGGGGTTCGAGATTAACATTCGGCGACTCAGGTTCATTTCTTCCTTCATTGCCACCAATGAGTGGATAAGAAGAAAAAGCGGAGGTTTTTTCTGAGAAGGAGAGCTCTGTTTTGTAAGTAAAGGGTACAGTGGAGAGCCTGACGTTTATCGGCTCTTCAAACTGGTACTCTAAAGGAGTAACAGAAGTTGTGAGAAACACTATTGCCAGAAGTAAAAGAAATTCTGAACCAGCAGCAAAAAGTAACGCTAAGGTTTTGCTCATTTCCCACCTGACTCCACTGAAAGCTCCACATCGGTGATGCCCGTGGCTCTGAGAATGTCCATAACCTTTATTACAAGTCCATAGGGGGCGGATTCGTCAGCCAGGATTCTGGACGTTTTTATATCACTGGTTAAAGCTTTAATCTGGACAACACCAGCGAGATCCTGCACACCAGTTAGTTGTCCATCCACGAAAATGTTACCGTCCCTGTCCACCACAACATCTATTTTCTTGTTCTCCTGCTGTGAATTAACGGTGCCGGTGAAGGCCTGGGGCAGCTTCACGTCGATTACGCGTTCTTCGGCCACAAAGGTTGTGGTGACAACGAGAAAAATCAACAGAAGAAAAACTATATCTACCAGCGGTGTAAGTTCAAGACTTATCCTTTCGAACCTTCCTCTCTGAATTTTCGAAACGCTCCTCACAGTTGAGCTCCCTTCCTTCGAGCCTCAAGGATCAGGTCGCTCACTTTATGAAATGACTCCCTCGATTCGGCTTCATATCTTTCTATCAGTTCCCAGAGAATGTTGGAGAGAATTGTTAAAGTTATCGCCGATATCAAACCGGCTACTGTTGTGTAAAGAGCTTCGGATATACCCCCGGCGAACTGTGCCTGTTCTCTAAGCCCCCCGACTCTACGAATTTCGGCAAAGATTTTAACCATACCAGTTGTTGTTCCCAGAAATCCAAGGAGAGGCGAAACACTGGTAGCTGTTCCCAGAAGCCTCATCCCACTCGCGAGCTTCATAACAGAGTCTTCGTGTATTGATTCAATACGATCTTTATCTATTAGCTGACCCGATTTCATATCGTCTATAAGTTTCACTATAGAACGTGAGAAAGGATCATTGGATCTGGCAAATCTCTGCTTAAGCTGGGAAATACTACCCTGGGATATTATGGATACAGCCTGTCCTGTTAGCTGGGAGAGTTTTGAACGCATTCTTGCCAGATGGAAAAGACGTTCAAAAAATATAAAGAGTCCTATGAAAAAAACGATCACGATAACTATGAGCACCGGACCGCCCTTATCGAAAAAATCCACAAGTTGTGTCATATCTTTCATTCCTCCTCGATTTCAAATATGGTAAAGGTTCCCGAATCCGCACAGAGCACGCCAAATCTTCTGCTATCAATGGGCATCACATGAATAGGATATTCTCCAACCGATACGCTCCAGAGTTTTCTGAAACGCGTATCGTATATTTCTATAGTGTTCTCGTTCTGTGTAAGCACCAGTAGGTACTTTCCATTATCTAAAACTGCCAGGTCCACGGGTCTTCCAGAGACTTCGATTTGCATATAACGTTTCATCAGTATTGGTTCAAAAACGCTCAGGTTTTTACTACTAAGGCTCGAGACTACTACAGCTCCAGCGAATTCCACTATTCCGCTAACATAAGGGTCGACGGAACTTTCAACGTTGAGAATGGTAGACCCGACTCTTGCCAGCACACCGTCGTAAAAACCTACAACCAGGATTCCATAATTAGATTCTACCAGAAATCTGGGACCAGCTACCTCGCCGCGGTAAATGCGATCTCCGATCTGGAGGACAAGATCTGAGCGTCTGTTCAAACCTGGAACATAATTTTTGTAATTAAGGTAGTAGAACTCTCCGGAACGTAAAAAACCAAAGAAAGGAGTGGGGTATTCGGTGTTTATTCTTTGTTCGACCTTAAGTTTCTGGAGATCCACAACCCATATATATCCTGTTTTGGAACTGGATACGTATAATTTTCCGTCTTTTATAAGAAGTGCGGAGGGTGAAGGATAGAGTCTGATGCTACCCAGGACTTCACCTTCCATGTTGTACACCACAACGGCGTTTCGCGAAGCGTCGGATACGTAAACCCTCTCTCCGTCGCTGATAACGTCCACCGGTGTGACAAGCCCTAAGCCAAAGGTTTTCTTCAGCTTCAACGATTGTTTGTCGATTATAGAGACGCTCTTTTTTTCGCGCGAAACGACCATTATGTAACGATCAGTCTGGGAGCAGGTGTAGGCTCCTTTTCCGACTTGAAAAGTTGCAAGCTCTAAAACCTGAGACAAAGCGTTCACAGCCAGTAAAGTAAAAACGAACACCAAAAACATCCGAACTCGGATAATGTACCTCATACGTAAGGGATTATACTCGAAAAACTCGGAGGGTTAAACGGATTCACATTTCTCATTAGGTGAAGAACGTTTGAGCCATTAAATAAATAGGGTTGTAAAACGCACGTATTCACACGACTGTCACCAACTTTTTCTTTCCTTGGATCAACGAAGCACCCCACGCAAAGAAGGAAA
>DPRG01000058.1:24039-24687 GCA_003538775.1 Thermotogae bacterium | reverse complement strand
CGCTTCGCAAGACTTAGAAACCGTGATGTGTGATGAAGAAGGGAAAAGGCAAAAAGCGCTCAGCGCTCGTGAAGGTCATTTGATCACGTGCGTTTTGTGAGGGAGGAAGGCAAAAGGCTCACAACTCGGCGATCGTTTGCATGAGTGCTTGCTCGGCGCTTCGCGAGACGGTAAAAGCTCTATGCTGGAACAGGAGAAGGTAAAGAGGCAACATCTTACCACATCCATGTGGCTCGGCAATTGTTTGCGTAAGCGTTCGCTCGGCGCTTCGCAATACTTAGAAACCGAGATGTGTGATGAGAATAGAAAGGCAATAGATTCCAGACCGTTAATCAGATCGTCTCAATAAGATGCTGAAACAGGGGATTTAATTTCCGAGCGAGTTGTTTTGGGGATGCGAGAGGATACAAGAGGTTTTGAAATATATGATTTAATTAGTTTTTTCATCCATCTTCGGAAAGATCTAACATGCTCCCGCTTTTCGATTTTTCGAACACACTTAAATCCTACTTGACATATCGGGAAAAATGTGATAGAATCTATCAACCCCAGGTGGGGAGGAGGTGATGGTAGGATGGAAACCATAAAAGAAGTCGAAAGAAGCGAAAAAGATGAAAAATTGACTTTCACTGTCACGGGAATGACTTG
>DPRG01000058.1:0-23767 GCA_003538775.1 Thermotogae bacterium | reverse complement strand
GAGTCGGTGGGCTACGGAGTGTCCACTGAGACTCCCGAGGAGTTGGAAACAAAGAGATACAAGGAGTCAAAGCGAGATCTCATTGCCGCGTGGGTTGTGACAGCGCCGCTTGCGGTTGCAATGATATACCACATGTTTCTTTCCCGAATTCCAGGTTTTGAGTTCTTCGAACTGTTTGCGAGCGGGTTTGTCATATTTTTCGCGGGAAGAAGAACCATTAGGGGGGCATGGATAGCGCTCACCCATAAGCATACCAACATGGATACGCTCATATTTTTTGGTTCTGTGGCATCGTGGTTCACCACTTTGCTTTTACTGGTGGGATTGCCAGTGGCTTCCTTCGGAGCCATAGGTGCCATGATAGTTGCGTTTCATCTTACGGGAAGGTTTATCGAATCTCGATTGAGAGACAGGGCGGCTAAGGAAATACGAGCGCTTTTAAAAATTCAATCGAAGGAAGCTCGAATAATCACAGAAGAAGGAGAAGTGCTGGTTCCGATAGAGGCTGTGAAGGAAGGCTTTCTTGTGGTGGTCAAGCCAGGTGAGCGGGTACCAGTGGATGGAGAGATCGTCGAGGGCACTTCCAGTGTTGACGAATCCATGATCACAGGAGAGTCTATCCCTGTACGCAAAACGTCTGGCGATGAAGTTGTTGGTGGTTCTCTCAATCTAACGGGTTTTCTGAAAGTACAGGTCACGCGCGTGGGAGAAGACACGTTCCTCTCACAAATGATCAGGTTGATTCAAGAAGCCCAGGGGGCCAAGGTTCCTATTCAAGCTTTAGCTGACAGGATTACCAACTGGTTTGTTCCCGCCATAATCCTGCTGGCAACTTTCAGTGCCATCCTCTGGTACTTCCAATTCGAGAACTTCCAGCCGTTCCTTGACAGAGCCCGCGAATTTCTGCCCTGGGTGGTCAACACCACCGATCCTCTATCGGCTGCTGTTTTCGTCTTTGTAGCTACCGTTGTTATCGCATGCCCGTGTGCTCTGGGTCTCGCAACCCCCATGGCTCTGGTTACTGGAACAGGCCTTGCAGCGAGAAAAGGGTTGATCATTCGAAACGCTGAAGCCATACAAACATCGAAAGACGTCAAGGTAGTTCTCATGGACAAGACGGGTACCATAACTGAAGGACAGCCGAAAGTTGTGAGCCACAACTTGAGCAGAGACGAATACGTAATCGTTGCCGCCATTGAGGCTCGTTCCAACCATCCGTTGGCCAAAGCCATAGCCGGATCTGTCGATACTGGCAGTCCCGATTTCTCAGATGTAGATGTGGAGGAGGTGGAAGAGCTTGCAGGTGAAGGGGTCAAGGCTACTGTCAAGGGTCATGTTTACTTCATAGGGAGGCCTGAAAATCCTGATGTGTACCGCGACTCTTTGATGGAGGGCAAAACAGTTGTGGAAGTAAGAAAAGACGGCGAAAAAATCGGCCACATAGTAATAGAAGATCCTATACGCGAAGATTCAAAGGAGGCAGTCGAGCACCTGAAAGCGATGGGAATAAAGCCGGTGATGGTGACCGGAGATAACGAAAAAACAGCTCGTGCTGTCGCATCGCAAGTGGGTATCGAAGAAGTCTATGCGGGCGTCAAACCATCGGAAAAGTTGGATATCGTCCGTCGGTATCAATCGGAAGGTGTGAAAGTCGTCATGGTGGGAGATGGCATGAACGACGCTGCAGCTCTAAAAGGAGCAGACGTGGGAATCGCCATAGGTTCTGGAACCGATCTGGCCATAGACAGTGCCGACATCGTGATAACCAAAGGAGGAGTGTCGAAGATAGTAGATGCCGTGAAAATCTCCAGATTGACTTTTAAGGTTATCAAGCAAAATCTCTTCTGGGCTTTCTTCTATAACGTAGTAGCGATTCCCTCAGCAATGATGGGGTTACTCCACCCGGTGATAGCCGAAGCCGCCATGGCTTTCAGCTCTATCACAGTAGTACTCAATTCTTCGAAAATAAGCAGGAAAAAAGGAGGGGGTGAGATATGATGCACTGGTGGCCAGGAGGTTGGTGGTTTTCCGGATTGCACCCGATCTGGATGATTATTTCGTGGGTTTTTGGCATAGCGGTGATCGTGGCTGTTATCTGGATAATCGTGCGTGCCGTGAACACCTTCATGTATGGGGGAACCCATGGAAAGAAGAAGAGTGCCGAAGAGATCTTAGACGAGCGGTTCGCTCGCGGTGAAATTTCGGAGGAAGAATACCGGAAAATGAAAGAAACACTAAGAAACCATTGAAAAGGAGGGAAAGAAAATGGAAAAGCGGTTTGTGATTCTAACCATTGTTGTGGTCGCCGTGGTGGTGGGCCTTATCATGGCTCACGGACTGGGCCCAAAAGAAAGGAGCCCTTATGATGAAGAGTACCTCAGTGAAGGGATTGCCGAAGCTACTTTAACGGTGTTGGAGATCTCTCCAACAAAACCTCTGATCATAGCACGAAACGACGAAGGAAAGCTCTTCATCGTTGACGTGTCATCTCTTTTGCAGTGGGGGTTACCTCAACCAAAAGTCGATCAAACTATCTCCGTAAAAGGCTATCTTTCGGACGATTTCGAAACACTCTCTTTAATTTTCGCCCAAAGCATCACCGTCGACGGAAAGACGTATACAGCAAATCAACAAGATTTTTGGCACCCTTATTGGGCCATGCCATGTCATTCTGAAGAATGGTATGGCAGCTGGTATGGCGGGCACATGATGCCGGGAATGATGGGCTGGTAATGTCTGTCGCTCGAAAGTATGACATCGCCTCGAGGTTTTACGATGCTGCCGAAGGATTTATAGAACACCGGTTCTTCTCAAAGTTCAGAAAGCGGCTCTTCGAGATGATTCCACCCAATGGGCGTATCCTCGAGGTGGGCATCGGTACGGGAAAGAACTTATCTTTTTACCCAAAAGGTGTGGAACTCGTAGGTGTGGATTTCAGCGCCGGTATGTTGAAACGTTGTCAAGAAAAGGTGAAAGAGCTCGGTTTGAAAAATGTTCAGCTTCAACAAATGGACGTAGAGAGATTGAGTTTCCCAGACGAGCATTTCGATGCAGTGGTATCCACCTTCGTTTTCTGTACTGTGCCAGATCCTATAAGGGGACTGAAAGAGGTTCGCAGAGTCTTGAAGAATGGTGGACGCGCCTATTTCTTGGAACACATGAGAAGTGAAAAGTGGTATTTGAACATCGTTTTGGGTATAATGCACGTTTGTACAAAAACCTTGCTTGGAACCAGTATGCTGCGCAAAACTCGGGACAACATAGAAAAAGCGGGCTTCACAATACTCCACGAAGAGCACCTTTTGAGTGACGTTGTCCGATTGATCGTTGCGGAAAGGAGGTGATCAGTGTGCTTCCAGCAATAAGTGCTGATATGACGCTGAAAGAAATTATGGAACTTCACCCTAAATTGGAAGACAAACTTCGATCCTATGGATTTGACGTGTGTTGCGCAAAAATGGAAGCACTTGAGACTGCGTGCAAAAAGAAGGGTGTTACGCTTTCAAAAGTACTCCGCGAGTTGAATGGTATTGTAGAGGAAATTAATCTCGTGGAAAGTATTGTAACGGAAGTAGAATCGAGCTGGAAGGAGGGTTAAGGATGAAGGAGTATGTTTTGAGCGTTCCGGATATGTCATGTAATCACTGCAAGATGAGGATTTCGAACGCTTTAAAAGAACTCGGCGTTGAGGATTTTTCAGTGGATCTGGACTCTAAAACCGTGCGTGTTAAAACAGAAGATCTCGAAAAGATCAAGGCCAAACTGGCCGAGATCGACTATCCCGTAGCAGAAGTTAAAGAGGTGTGAAAGATGTCAGAATCAGACGACTTCAGCAGCTGGAGGAGAACTCTCCCCGAGGTGACCGGAGCCCTGGTCAGAATGAGACAGAAGGCCTACTCAGACGGTGCAATACCCGCCAAGTACAAAGCTCTGATGGCTCTGTGTATGGCCGCGGTGGATAAATGCGAACCTTGTCTTAACGCTTATGTTGAAAAAGCCCGTGATCTTGGTGTAACGGATACCGAATTCACAGAGGCGCTCGAAGTTGTAGTTACCTTCGCTGGTTGCGTTGGAGAACAATGGGCACTAAAGGCATGGAAAATATGGAAGAAAGAAAACAGGGAAAACGAAGGATGCTGCTCTGTTGAATCTTGAAAGACTTTTTCTGCGCCTTTCTTCCGGACTCACCGGTTAGGGAGAAAGGCGCAGCTACCAGAAGATAAGCGAGTTCTAATTGATTGTGCTCATGTGGGTATTGAAGTGATTCTTATTATCATACGTATTCAATTCCCACTCTTTTTCCCATCTGTTTAAGGAGCTCGACGATCCTTTCCACCATGTTCTTGCGAATGGATATGCTCGAAGGCAGATTGGGATTCTGGTAGAAAGGATTCAACCGTCTTCCAACTATAAAGTGGCACTCGTCGGCGTCCATGAGAATATGGGCAAGCTGCGAAGCCCCATTCAAGTTTTTTGGTGGGAGTAACTCTTCATCGCCTCCACACTTTTTCAAATATTCAAAGGTACGGGTAAGAGTCAAAACTCCTTCAGTTACGAGATCCACGTCTTTCATCTTACCGACAGGTGGAAGGTCTGAATTGACCTTTTGGATATCTATTTCAACTGTGTTTCCGGTTATTCTTGAAACTATATTGGAAGTTGTGCCACCACATATGACCCTGGTACCTTTCATTTTCATGAATTTTTTTACAACTTTTTCATCGTCTCTTGGATCAAGAGGTGGGCCAGTGAAGATAACGACTTTCTGGATTTTTTTAACTTGTATTCCTACCAGAGTGGCATCATCACCACACTCTCCGCCGTAGTAACTGTAAACCAGGTCCATTACGTTATCGACAACGGGTTTAACCTTCTTGTGTTTTCGTGTTATTTTCTCGAGATAACTTCGGGCGTGTTCGTGTCCCCATCCCAGGTTAAGAAGCTTACCCAATCCCGCATAGAGTACCCCGTCACTCATAAGGTAAACGAAATCATCCGCTCCGAGCTGAAAGTGGTAGATCAACAGTCTCCTTCCCAGCATCGTTTTTTCTTCTGGTTCCTGTTCTGAGGCTACAAGGTTCTTTATAATTACAGGAGAAGGATTGTCATAATTTACGAGGTAGGCTTGGCCGTTATCATGAACCTGGATGATGGTGAATGTAGAATAAGCGATCTTACGTTCTTCATCTATTGGAAGGGTTTTTATCACCGTCTCAACGGTGTCAAAGAGAGGGGCTCCTTCCTTCAGCATGGTAGAGATGATCTCAGCGGTAAGAGTTGATAGAATGTTGGCTTTGACACCACTTCCCAGTCCGTCGGACAGGACAACAGAACACGAAGAGTGATTTTTAACGACCTTTACTGTATCTCCGCAGAGTTCTTCGCCAATCTTGTTCCACTGCTTGAAATAGACATCTGCTTTTAAACGATCGGCAATTCTTTCGCTCATTGCTCCTCCTCCTGAAGAAGTGATTCGATTTTCAGCAGAAGAGCTTTCGTTCTTGCGGTTGTTTCTCCCAGTAAACCCGCGATTTTTTGGGCAGCTTCCATTTGCTGGTTTATAACCTCATGAACTCTGCGTGTGGCTTCTTTTTTTATCTCGGACAATTCTTCCTTTCTTTTTTCCTCTGCAGTAACATCGACGAAAATTCCTCCAACGAGATCTTTTTCTTTAACTTTGAAGATAATCTGCCGGACCGCTATACCGTAATCAGGATAATGTTTAATCTCTCCAAGTATGTCATCTCCTGTTTCATAGACGTGCTTGAATCCAGATATGTCATCGAGCAATTTTCCAAGTGGTTTTCCAACGATCTCATCAGGAGCTACTTTGAAGAACTTACAGAAGGAAGGGTTAACCACCACAACGTTCATCTCTTTGTCGACGACTACAAGACCGTTAGGATCATAATCCCAGAGCAGTTCCCATATTGAACGATTACTCATTGTTCTCACCTCTTAAATAAGGTAGGATTTTATTTTCAAAAACAACGTTCGCGTTTTCAGGAGTGACGTTTTTCAGCGTTTCGTTACCGATTTGTACTATCACAGCGTCTGAACAGTGCCCGAGACAGAAGCTGCCTTTTAAATAGAGTTTAGCGTTCAGCTGGTACTCCTCCATTTTCTGCATAAAGATTTGAACTATCTTGTCTGCACCTCTCAGATGACAGGCGCTTCCGAGGCAGACCTCCACACTCTTCATTTTCTCACCTCATTCAGATTGAAGAGTCTTTTGAGTTCCTTTAAAGCCATACGAGGATCCGTTAAAACCCCAGGACCAGCTACACAGCCACCTTCACACGCCATGCCTTCTACCAGATCGTATTCGATTTTACCTTTTGTAATGGAGTTCAGGGTCTCTTCGCACTCGGCCAGGCCGTTCGCAACACCGATACTGAGATTTTGCACGAGTTCGTACTCACCTGCCTTTTCTAAATAGAACACAACGGCTTTAGCCACTCCTCCGGAAGATGCAAAATTCCACGCTGTTGGTGTTGCTTTCCTTTCGTCCTCTCCTTCGCACTGAGAGGGTTCGATTTGTGCTGCGGCAAAGAGAGCACCGAGTTCTTCAAAAGTCAGAACAAAATCCGGCACACCATTTTCAACAGCTTCTCTTTTTTTGGCAATACACGGTCCTACGAACACTATGGGGACACAGGGGTCTTTTTCCTTGAGTTTTTTGGCAAGAGCAATCATAGGTGAAGGAACGGGTGATATGTAAGATGATAGACTTTGAAATCGTGTTTTTATGAATTTCACAAATGCAGGGCAGCAAGATGTGAACATTGGTTCACTGTGCCGGGAAAGGTGTCTGGCTTCGGCCTCGGCCACCCAATCTGCTCCGATCGCGACTTCATACACACTGTGAAATCCGAGTTCTCTCAGAGCGGTTCGGAACTGTTCTAAGGTAACCCTTCCACCCATCTGTCCAACAGCGGAAGGGGCGAAGATGACCGTCATCTTTTCTTTCCTTGAAAGCTTGAAAGCCACCTGTGCTATGTTCGATACCGTCTCAATTGCGCCGAACGGGCAGGAGATTTCACACATTCCGCATGTAACACACTTCTCTTCAGAGATGATGGGAAACATGGTTCCTTCGAACGTGATGGCCCGGGGCACACAGGAACTCTCGCAAGGTCTTTCGAGTTTCATGATGGCTTTGTAAGGGCATGATAACGCGCATAATCCGCAATTAATACATTTGTCTCGGTTTATCAAGGCCTTTCCGTCCGATATTTCGATGGCCTTTCTTGGACAGCTTGACATACAGGTGTGCGCGAGACAATTGCGGCAAAGATCGGTCACGTAAAATCGCCCGCCCGGACATTCATTGCATACATGTGATATAACGCCCATGTGTTTGGTTTTCGCGTTCAATGGAGAAGTGCCTGAAAGAATTTCGTCCAGCGATTCTGTGAGTTCATAGAGTTCAAGGTCTTTTACCTTATCATAGTTCAGGCCGAGTGCGAATTTTATCTTTTCTTTCACTATTTCTCGTTCGTAAAAGATTCGCGGTTTGTGATCGCCGTTTTTCACTGGGATCAAGATCTTTGGCAGTTTAGGTATTCGTTCTTTTATATTTCCTTCGAATATGCCCTTCGATATCTCGAGATATATCTTCCTCCGTAACTTGATGATGTCATTCAGAATGTGCCTTCTCACGAGGTTTCACCTGCCATTTTTAGCAGCAATTCTCTCAGTCGATCGGGCGTCATTTCGTCGTAAAAATCACCGTTGATTCTTACGACCGGTGGGTTTTTATCTCCATGGCATACTTCGAAACACAATGAGAGCTTTGTCTTTATCTTCCGGGCTATATCCGCAGATAATTCTTCGAGAGTTGATATGAGAACACTTGATCCCATGAGGTGACACGACGTGCCGACACAGACTTCTACCGTTATCTTTTCATCCATAGAAAATCATCCCTCCAGGAATATGTGCTTTTTTTCACATATATTCTAAACATCAACCTTGAAGAAACTGTTAAGCAGCTATTTTTCAAGGGATCGAAGTTATTTCGGAGAAGTTAAAAGTCGTTTTGCAAGCGTCTGTGTGGATAATGATGATTCCCACGCTGGGCAGGTTGTGTTATCCTTTTTGTGAGAGGAGGGAAAAGGATGAACGTTCTTGTAACAGGAGGAGCAGGGTTCATAGGTTCACATGTTGTCGATGCGCTTATCAGATCGAATATCATTCCCGTTGTTGTTGACGATCTATCCACCGGGAAGATCGAGAATCTCGATCCGAAGGCCCTTTTTTATCAGCAGGATATAACGGACGAATACATGATGGAAATGGTTTTCAAAGCGCACAAACCCACCTACGTTTTCCATCTGGCTGCGCAGATAAGTGTGAGTGAGTCGGTTAAAGATCCCAAATTCGACGCTCATGTTAACATCCTCGGTTCTTTGAACATCCTGAAGATGTGTGTCGAGCACGGTGTGAAGAGGATCATCTTCTCTTCAACAGGTGGAGCTCTTTACGGAGACGATGTGGAGACGATTCCCACACCCGAGGATACCTTTCCAAAACCTCTCTCACCGTATGGAATCGCGAAGTTTTCAGTGGAAAATTATCTGCGATTTTTCGCACATCAGTATGGACTGGAGTATGTGAGTTTGAGATATGGGAACGTTTACGGTCCCAGACAGGATCCTCACGGTGAAGCCGGTGTAGTTGCCATCTTCAGCGAACGCATGCTCAAAAACGATGAGGTTCACATATTTGGCGATGGTGAAAACGTTCGAGACTATGTTTACGTCGAAGATGTGGCTGAAGCCAATTTGAAGGCCATGAATGCCCCGGCGAATATAGCTGTGAATATCGGCACAGGTGTTGGGACTACCGTTAACGAGCTTTTCAGTAGGTTGGCACGACTAACGGGTTATGAAAGAAGGCCGGTCTACGATCCGCCAAGACCCGGGGATCTCAGACGGAGTGTGCTGGATATATCTCTTGCGGAGCGTGTGATGGGTTGGAAACCTAAGTACGATCTTGAGGAGGGGTTGAAGAAGACCGTTGAGTTTTTCAGAGAGCGCCTTCAAGCCAATAACTGAGCGTTGCAGACCCAGAACAATTGACGAAATGGTGGGACAATCCCACCTTTTCGGGGAAAATGGATTGCTGAGAAGGGCGGTGGAATCAGGCCATCTCTTTTCATGCATACTCTACGGTCCACCTGGCTCGGGAAAGACGAGTTTTGCGAAGATTCTTGAATCATTGCTGGGCTGGAATTTTCTTTATTTTAGAGGATCGTCTGGGCAGATATCGGATCTGAAAAAGATGTTGAACCAGCTCTCAAAACAGCGTGGATCAACCATGCCCTTCGTTCTCTTTGTTGACGAGATTCACAGATTGAACAAAGGTCAGCAGGATTTTTTCCTTCCTCTGGTGGAAACAGGAACCATAATCCTAATAGGTGCCACTACGGAAAACCCTGGATTTGAGATAAATCCTGCGTTGCTATCAAGATGCAAAGTGCTTGTATTCAAAGTATTGTCTGAAGACGATCTCGTCACGATACAGAAGAGGGCATTGGAAAAAGACGAATATCTCAAATCGCTTGGTGTTGAGGTGGAAGAGGAGCTCATCCGCCGGATTGCTCAGATGAGTGGAGGAGACGCAAGGTTCGCCCTCACCACACTCGAAATGGTTATGGAATTTGCCAGCGCCGAAGGAAAAAACAGAGCGACAATAGAACTTCTTTCAACACTGCTGGAAGGCGGCCGTCAGCTGACTTCGAGAAAGAAAAGCGACGAGCATTATGACCTGATATCTGCCTTTATAAAGAGTTTGAGAGGAAGCGATCCTGATGCCGCGCTTTACTACCTGGTGAGGATGATAGACGCGGGAGAGGATCCGCGTTTTATAGCCAGGAGGATGATCATTCTCGCAAGCGAGGATGTGGGTATGGCCGATCCGATGGCCCTGTTGATAGCAGTTGCAGCAGCTCAGGCGGTTGAACATGTAGGGCTTCCTGAGTGCGTGCTGAATCTGGCGCAAGCCGCGGTATATCTGAGTGTTACCCCCAAGAGCAACGCCGTGTATCTTGGAGTTTCGAAGGCTAAAGAAGCTGTGAAAGAACATCCAGAGGCTCAGGTTCCTTTCAAACTGAGGAATCCGGTTACCCGCATGATGAAGGAATGGGGTTATGGTAAAGATTACCATTATCCGCATGATTACGGTGGTTTTGTGAAGGAGAACTATCTTCCCGAAGAGCTCAAGGGTAGAGTTTTTTATCATCCGAGTGATTCCGGAAAGGAAAAGCAGGTGGCAGAACAGCTCAGACGTATGTGGAGTGGATTCAAGGAATACAAAAAGGATAAGTAATGTTAGAATCGGTTCAGGAGGGGCTTTCTTTGAGAAGTATAGTTCTGGATAGATCGAATCTGTTCTTCAAAATACTCGAGCGGGACAGAGGTCAGTGGTGGGATCACTGGCTTTTTTACACCCGCACGTTCGGAGAAATCTTCGATGCTTACAGACATCATTTTAAGCTCGCGCTGGACAAAGAAAAGGAGTTTGTCGAAACCTTTACCCGACCAGAGTTGGATAGGTTGAAGCAGTTATGGGAGGAAAAGAGTGACAGCATCAAATCGAAAACTCTTGAGCTTTTAACGTCCGGAGCTGAATTGAGGTTGCCAAAGTCGAATTTTGTGGTTTTCTTCATGGGAGGGCTTGGGCTTGAGCTTGTCAGCGAACTTCATATAAAGAACGAGCATGTTTTCTTTGTGGACCTTGTAGCCTTTCAACGAAGAGAAGGTATCGAGCAAATACCTCAGGTGGTTTTTAACAAGCTGAAAAAATGAAAACAAACTGGCATGGAGGAAATAAGCCGATGGCGCACGAAACGAAGAAAAGTGTTAAGAGTAGAAGATTGAGATTATCTGACTTTATTTACAGGCGTTTCCTTTGGATTACTCTGTTCAGCGCCTTATCCTTGATGGTCGCCGTGCTTATTGCGATTTCGTTCTTCCACGGAAGGGTTGAAAAACCATAGATCGTGGAATGATAGCTCTCGCACAGAGGGTTCTTGACACCTATTTCCAGACAATGATCGAAGAGCAACACGACTTTCTTGAGAGCGTTGAGCATCTTGCTTCGGAGGTTCGCAATATAGAAGCGCTGCCTTTGCCGGAGTCTTTAAGAGACAGGATTCTGATATCGAATCTTTCTATTTTTCCCTTCTGGGAGTTTAAAGGCATTGAGAGACTTTCTGAAGACATTTGGGAAGCGAAATATCTGAATGAAGGTGATCATTACTCGTTATTTTATTTCAGGCCCGAGGGACTCTTTGCCAAAGTGTATCTGAGACTACCTGGTGAGATTCTCGTTGTTAATCTTGCTGGAAGCAGGAAGGTGTGGAAGAACATTCTGAATATGCTCGCAGAGCAAAGCAAGCCTATTGAACTGTTGAAGGGCTTTGCTTTTTACGATGCCATGTTGGAGACTCTAACTCCTGAAATACAGCCACTTTCAGAAGAGGACAAGAAGTATCTCAAGCAATCCCTGGAATCGGGGGAGCTTGTTCATATCGATCGTGAAGGCCTCCACAGTATTTACACCTCCTGGTCATATACGGGCGAGTATTATGGTTTTGAACCTCTGGGAATAGTTATAAAGATCGATACCACTTTTTTCAATCTGTTTACTTTTGCTCTGGCATCCTTTTTTGCGGTGGTGATTTTTATAGTTGTATTTTTGATCTCAAAAAGGTCAAAGAGAATCGCTTTTCAAATCGCCAGACCTTTCGATCGTCTTGTAGAAAGTATGAACAGATTCCGGAGTACGGGGTTTTTAGAGCTGGACGAACTTCAAGAAGATTGCGAGATTCTTGAAGTGCATGAGCTTTCTCAGAATTATCGAGAACTGGCCGAAGAAGTTGTATCTTCATTTCAGGAAATAAAAGCCATGAATGAAGAGCTTCAAGATTCTTACCAGAAGCTTCGGGAACTCAACGAAAGATTGGAACAAACATATCTTGGTTTTGCTCGCCAGCTGGCGGTTATTGCTGAAGGATACGACGAAATAACAGGAAATCATATAGAAAGGGTAGGAAAGCTTTCGGGTTTTATAGCCCGTAAACTGGGTCTTGGTGAGGAATTTTCCACTAAGATCGAGCATTTCGCTCCTCTTCACGATATAGGTAAGATCATGATACCAAAGGAGATACTCAACAAACCTTCCAGACTTGACGATGAAGAGTTCGAAAAGATGAAAAAGCACACGATCTATGGTGCGGCTCTTCTCGGTGATGATGAGTACTTTACCATGGCCAGGAACATATGCCTTTACCATCATGAGAAATGGAACGGCAGAGGTTATCCGTTCGGTTTGAAAGAGAACGAGATACCAGTCGAAGCTGCCATCGTAGCCCTCGTTGATGTCTACGATGCGCTGAGATCTCACAGACCCTATAAAGAACCTGTTTCTCACGAAGAAGCCGTGAGGATATTGACAGTTGGTGATGCCAGAACAAGACCCGACGATTTTTCACCAGAGGTACTCAGAGTATTTATGGAAAATGAATCTGAGATAGCAGCTTTGTGGGATATCGTGACCAAGGAAGAAAAAGAGTCTTCTTTAAGTGAAAAGGTCTCCAGAATTTTGATAGAAATGGGGGCGTTAGATCATGACTGAAGAATTTTTGAATAAGCTGAAACTTATAGCTCCCGGAACTCCGATAAGACAGGGTGTGGACGATATTCTCAATGCTCATGGAGGTGCTCTGATCGTTTTTGCGGAAGATTACAGAAAACATCCTCTGGTGTTTCAGGTGGGATTTCATCTCGAGGAGAGTTTTTCTCCTCAGCGCCTTTATGAGCTTGCCAAAATGGACGGCGCGATAATCCTTGACGATGAGGGTGAGAAGATACTCGCGGCCAACGTTCATCTAATGCCCGATCCTTCGATACCCTCAAGTGAAACGGGAACCCGCCACCGAAGCGCGGAACGTGTGGCGCGTCAGTTCAGCAAACTCGTGGTCGCCATATCGAGAAGGAGGAAGACTATCACCGTATACTACGGAAATGAAAAGCACGTGATAGGAGATGTGATCTCGCTGATGAGTAAGGTCAACCAAGCGCTTAACACGTACGAGAAGTACCGTCAGAGTTTCGACAAATTCTTGCTTCAAATGGATGTTGCGGAACTGGAAGGCAGCGTCACTTTAAAAGAGGTGTGTGAAATCCTGGAGCGAGCCGTTCTGGCTATGAAGATAGAAGAAGAAGCCAGAAGGTATCTCATAGAGCTGGGAACCGAGGGACGGCTGTCCAAAATGACACTCGATGAAATGAGCGAAGGATTGGAAGATACCGTAGACCTGTTGATCCTCGATTATTACAACGGGAGTCCCGATGAATGTGATGTTACGGCTGTTAAAAAGCAACTTCTTGCCCTTTCTGAGAAGGATCTTCTGGGGCTTTTAAGTATAGCCAGAATTCTGAATTACGAGGTGAACACTTCCCAGCAGCTTGGTGACGTGATTGTTGAATCTCACGGTTTTCGTATACTCAGGAGAGATTCCAAGATTCCCATGAACATAGTTGCCAACGTGGTTAAGGCATTCGGCACCCTTGGGAAGATATCTCAAGCTTCTGTCGATCAGTTGAAAAAGGTTGAAGGTATAGGCGAGACCAGAGCCGCGGCCATAAGGCGCGCTATAGAAATGAGAAGACGTCAGGGCAACATACAGGGGTGAAAGCATGATGAATCGCGTTTTTGTAGTGGATTACGGCTCACAGTACACACAGTTGATAGCTCGAAGAGTTAGAGAACTTGGCTACTACAGCGTGGTCGTGGCGCCCGATGAACCTGTCGATCCTCGAGAAGTTTCTGCGCTTGTTCTTTCCGGTGGTCCTCACAGCGTGTTCGAAAAAAACGCTCCTCAACTTCCACCCTGGTGGGAGGATTATAAAGGCAGAGTTCTCGGCATATGCTATGGAATGCAGTTGATATGTCATGAACTTGGGGGGATTGTTAAACGAGGAGCTCTTGGCGAGTATGGAAAAACAGAAGTTACGGTTTCTTCTGATGATCCTCTCTTTTTGGGTATTCCCTCCACTTTCACGGTATGGATGAGTCATGGTGATGAAGTAGCCGCACTTCCAGATGGATTCAGAGTGCTTGCCAGAACAAAGGCAGGAGTGATCGCAGCGGCCACCGATAGCCGGCGTTTCTGGTTGGTGCAATTTCATCCTGAAGTTCGTCACACCACATACGGTGTGGAGATTTTGAGGAATTTTCTTACACGTATTTGTGCTTTATCGCCTGACTGGAACCTTGAGGATTTTCTCCAAAGTAAAGTGAAAGAACTGAGAAGAGAGCTTAAGGGAAAGAAAGTGATTGCGGCTTTCTCCGGGGGTGTTGATTCCTCTACTGCGGCTATGCTCGTTCATAAGGCCATAGGGAGTGATCTAGTAAGTGTTTTCGTAGATCATGGTTTTTTGCGCAAAGGCGAAGAAGAGGAGGTTACTGGTGTTTTCAGAGATCTTCTTGGTATGAACCTTGTTGTGGTGGATGCCAGAAGAAGGTTTCTTGAAAGGCTTCGTGGAGTAACCGATCCAGAAAAAAAGAGAAGAATTATAGGCGAAGAGTTTATAAGAGTCTTCGAAGATGAGGCGAAAAAACACGAAGCCGAGTATCTTGTGCAGGGAACGATATACTCTGATGTGATCGAAAGTTCTGCTTCGGGAAGACACACGGATAGAATAAAGAGCCACCACAACGTCGGAGGCCTTCCAGAGCGCATGAATTTGAAACTCGTGGAACCCATTAGAGAGCTTTTCAAAGACGAAGTTCGAAGACTTGGAGAAATCATGGGCATTCCGCACCATATCATCTGGCGTCATCCTTTTCCAGGGCCAGGTCTTGCTGTTCGAATAATCGGTGAAATAACTGAAGAACGTTTAAGAGTTTTGAAAGAGGTTGATCACATCTTTCTTGAAGTTTTGAGAGAAAGCGGTTGGTACGAAAAAACCTGGCAGGCTTTTGCCGTGTTGTTGCCTGTCAGAAGTGTTGGAGTGAGAGGAGACAGACGAAGTTACGGATATGTTGTGGCACTGAGAGCGGTAGACAGTGTTGAGGCAATGACTGCGGACTGGACAAGGCTTCCCGCTGAAATTCTGGATGAGGCAACTCGAAGGATTCTCAATAGGGTTAAAGAGGTTACCCGGGTGGTTTTCGACGTTACTTCTAAACCTCCTGGAACTATAGAATGGGAATGATCTTTCAGCTCTCCTTTTCGTGTATGATAGCCCTTAAAGCTTTTGGAATTATTAGAAAACGAGCGGGAGTTTGTCCTATGACCTCTCCGTCCACCTCTATCTTTACTTCGGGTGAGGAGTTAACCTCCACTTCTTTGCCTTTAAAGCCGGCAACCTTTGGATGTTCGAGAAGTGTGCCATCGAACATTCGATAGACGTTGAAAAGAACATCCAGTTTGCTTACGTCGCCGATGACCGTGACGTCTAGCAGTCCATCCTGTGGATCCGCATTGGGGAGAGGGATCATGCCGCCGCCGTTGTACTTGCAGTTTCCGACGGCCATGGAAAAGGCCTTGCCGTGATACTGTTCGACTCCGTCCACAACCATGCTCACCATGGTAGAACGATATTTCAAAAGGCACCTGAAAAGCTCGAAAAGATAACTGCCCTTCGTTTGCTTTTTTCTTCTCCTGTTGGCGCGTTCTGTGACGAAAGCATCATAACCCAATCCCGCAACGTTAACGAAGATGCGTTCGTGAGTACCGTCTTCGCCTTGGATGAAGGCTACGGCTGCATCCAGCATGCGCGTTTTCCCTTTAAGAATCGCCTGTATCGACCGTTCATGAGAAGCATCGAGACCGAGGGTTTTAGCCCAGTCGGTTCCCCTTCCCACAGGTATCGTTGCCACAATACACTTAGAGAGGGACCCAGCTTTATAAAGACCATTAACGAGCTCGTTTACTGTACCATCTCCCCCAACTGCGATAAAGTGTCTGAACCCTTGCCTTGCCGCGTTTTCTGCCAGTTCAAGGATATGACCAGGGTGCCTTGAGACACTGGATTGGAAGCTCAGATTGGATTGTACCAATAGTGGCTCGATTCTTTTCCATTGTTCAAGCCCTGTACCAAAAGCAGACGAAGGATTCACTATAACGTACCATTTTTCCAAAAAACTCCCTCCATTTCAGAGTTTTACCGCGGTTATCAACAGTCCACACGCTCCAACGGCCCCGATCCCCAGCACGTATGTATCGGAATCGAATATCTCTTCAAAGTCGAGATAACTTTCGTAAACGCCGGGATCGTTCATGATCTCACTTAACAGTCTCGTTTCCACAAATCGAGCCAAAGTACCGGGAGCAGAGATTCTCTCAACTCGACAACCCGACGCTTCAAGAAGTAGCCGAATTTCATCCGGGTGAAACGCGTGCCAGCTTGGAAAAAGAGTTGATTGAAGTCTTCGCAGTTCCAAAATGTTCGAGATCGAAATTCACTCCCCCTTCGGTGATAACACCAGTTCTGTTCATTACACAAAGCACGAGCTTTGCTCTGGGTTTCATAACCCTTACGAGTTCTGAAAGGGCTTTCTCATAGGTTGCGTAACAGAAGGAAAGAGGTGAATCTAAACACAAGACCAGATCGAAGGAGTTATTTTCGAAACAAGAAAGATCGTCCACACTACCCTGGAAAAATTCAATGGAAGTTATCCCTTGCTCCCTGGCCTTCTCTTTAGCGACTTCCAACATCTTGGGAGAGATGTCCAGGTGAAAGACCCGGTGTCCCTTTTCGGCTAAGGGGATGGAAAAACGACCAGTACCTGCTCCTGCATCGAGGATCGTTAGGCACGTGGATTGGCCGATGCACCTTTGGATTTCCCGCCAGATGAGGTCGGTATGAACTTGTTTTCTTGGATCTGACTTTTCGCGCTCTAATTCTTTATCAACACGCCCGTCCCAGAAAGACTTCAGCTGTTGATTGTTTTGGTCCACTAATTCTCTTCCCTCCATGAAATTCAACCGTCTGTACTTATGTTAGCATAAGGCAAGTACGGGATTGTTGAACCTACACATGAGCGCTTTCGTGGTTATTGAAAACGGAGGTGGAGAAGACGCGTTATTTGGTAGTAGCTTTAGGTGGAGCCTTGGGAGCGATGAGTAGATACGCTCTTTCTCGATTTGTCAATTCTCTGGTACCTTTTGGAACAGTGCCCTGGGGAACGATAGTGGTAAATACCCTTGGGTCTTTCGCGTTTTCTTACCTTCTGTTCGCCGCTCTGGAAAGGCTGGAATTACCGCAGGAATACATTCTCTTTTTAGGAGTGGGATTCTTAGGAGCGTTCACCACATTCTCCACTCTCGCGTACGAATTCTTCGCACTTTTGGAAGAGTCCTTCTTTCGATCGCTGGTTTACTTATTCCTCAATTTTTTATTTGGATTCGCGGCGGCTTATCTTGGGATGATTCTGGGAAGGGGGAAACTTTCGTGAAGCTCTTGAGAGTGTACTTTGGGGAGAAAGAGAAGCATCGTGGAAGACCTCTTTTTGAGTATCTAACCAGGCTCGCTTACGAAGAAGGTATGAAAGGTGTGACCGTCTTTAAAGGGGTAATGGGATTTGGCGAAAAGAGGCATGTACATCGAAGTGATTTCTTTTCGATATCCGCAGATCTCCCCATGGTGGTGGAGATCTTCGACACGGATGAAAAGATCGCAACCTTTATTGAAAAGGTGAAGGAATTAAAATTCGATGGACTTGTAGTTGTCCTCGATGCCGAAGGATTTCACATGTGAACTATTATCCTCATCCCTTTATACCTGTCCTTACCAGGCTCTTCACGAAGAGATTCTGCACCGTAAAGAAGAGTAGAAGCGTCGGTGCTAAAGCTATCAATGTGCCTGCCATGATTATTCCCCAGTTGTTTGCTGATTCCGCGTCGATCAGCATTTTAACACCTATTTGAACGGTCTTCATTTCGTCGCTCATGGTGACGATCAGAGGCCATAGGTACATGTTCCAGGCGTAAACGAAGTTAACCAGCGACATACCCGCGAGTATGGGTAAGGACAAAGGAATGAGTATACGCCATAAATACCGCATAGGACCAGCACCGTCTATCATCGCGGCTTCTTCGAGTTCTTTTGGAATGGTTAGAAGATGTTGTCTCATAAGAAAGGTGTTGGTTGCGCTTGCCATGAAGGGTATAGTGAGAGCCCAGTAGGTGTTTACCCAGCCGAATTTCTTCATAATGAGAAATAGCGGAAGTATCATAACAGTCTCTGCTGGAAGGAAGAGTGTTATGAAAAGAGCAGCGAATGCTATTCTCTTTCCTTTAAACCTGAAGTTCGCAAATGCATATCCTGCAAACACACCGGTTATCATCTTACCAATGGTTATCATAACCGCAACGATCAAACTGTTCAGAAGGAGTCTGCCAAGATTCACCGTTTGCAGTGCTTTGGGAAAATTTCCGAGGTAGAAGGAGCTGGGGAACAGCTTAGGAGGATAGGAAAAGACTTCTGTGGGATGTTGTAAGCTCATGGTTATGGCGAGTATGACGGGCATCATAACGATGAAGGAAATCAGTATAAGAATTATCTCACTCAAAATGGTGTTGATTCTGCGCTTTGTACTCATCTTCATACTATCACCTACTGGTAATGCACTCTTTTTTCTACGAGAAGGAAGTAGAAGATTGTGACCACCGACATGATAAGGAACAGGACCACTGACTCAGCAGCTGCGATTCCCGTTTTTTGGAAAGCGAAAGCGTCCAGATAGAGGCGGTAGATCATCGTAGTTGTGGAATTGGCAGGGCCACCCTTTGTCATGACGTCTATGATCGCGAAAGCAGCGAACATGGTGGTGATGATGTTCATTATAACAAGATAAAAGGTTATAGGGGAAAGAAGGGGCACTATAATATGCCGGATCCTTTTCCATAAACTTGCCCCGTCGATTATTGAGGATTCCAAAAGCTCATCCGGAATGCTCTGCAATCCGGCCAGATAGAAGATCACGTCAAAGGGCATCATCTTCCAGACGGTGGCGAACACGATTGAATAAAACGCATAAGGTTTGGTGGTCAGCCACTCTACCTGTAGTCCAAACGTTTTTGTGAGGAAATAATTCACATGTCCCACTACTGGATTCAAAAGAAAGGACCATAACACACCGGCTATAGCAGGGCTAATAGCGTAGGGTGCAAAGATGAACGTTCTGTATAGGCGTACTCCGGGTATTTTTTGATTGAGCAGCATCGCAAGAAGCAGGGAAAGAATCACCGTTATCGAAACGCTAAGCGCTACGTACGACACGGTGACGACCACAGTGTTAGTGTACTCAGACCATTCAAAAAGCCTGATGAAGTTCTTCCATCCTACAAAAATCATCCGGTTTCCAAATGGCGTACGTCTGTGGAAACTCAGGTTGAAGGAGTAAACTGCGGGCCAGTATATGAAAAGTCCTATTACAAGAAATGTTGGGATGAGAAGGAGATAAGGTGCGATTTTCCTGCTCAAGCCTTTCACCTGCCCGTGATTAAAATGACGGGGAGGAATCCCTCCCCGTCAGAAAATTCAATTCATTCATAAAGCTCGTTGTACTCCTGTATGGCTTTCGTGGATTCCTTTTCAGCCCATGCCAGCGCTTCTTCGGGGGTCATTTCTCCTGCGATCATTTTTTCGACAGCTGTTTCTATAATCTCCCGAATTTCAGGGAATGCTCCGATTATCGCTCCATTGGTGGAGTATGTTTGTTTGGAGAGGAGCAGTTGCAGCAAGGCTGTGAGATGATGCGGGTGTTCGGCGTAATAACCGGAGAAGAGGAGCTTGGAAACAGCGTCTTTCCTAACCGGGAAGTAGCCTGTGTTTTGATGCCAGGTGATTTGCTGGTCCGGTAAAGCCATCCATTTTACGAATTCCCAGGCGGCGTCGATTTCCTTCTTCGGATGCCCTCCTATTATCCACAAGCTACCTCCACCTATAACCACGCCTCCACTTTCAGCATCAGCTGGCCTTGGCAGGAAGGCCGTACCGAGCTCGAAGCCGTTTTCTTTAGCTCCGTCTTCCATGAGTTTGACATCGGATGTAGAAGAAATAAGCATCGCAACTTTCTGTGAAAGGAACAGCTGTCTGGCACCAGTCCAGTCTTCTTTCTTAGTGTTGATTATGATTCCTTCTTTAGTAAGAGTATTCCAGAATTTGAATATTTTCAATCCTTCGGGACTGTTGAATATGGCTTTCGTTGGTCGTCCGGTTCTTCCATTGTTGTTGTCCACAAGAGGCGCGTTTTGGTTTGCCATAAACTGTTCAAAGAACCATGAATGGAAAGGCCAGGTAATGCCAGCCTGAACTATGTTGCCTTGCGCATCGCGTTTCACAAGTTTTCTGCCCATCTCAATAACTTCTTCGAAGGTTTGGGGTGGATCATTCGGATCAAGCCCAGCCTCTTTAAAGAGGGTTTTGTTGTAATAGAGTATGGGGTTAGATGAGTTAAACGGCATTGAGTAAAGTTTTCCATTCACCCTGTAGTAGTTCAACACCTGGGGCATGAAAACACCGATATCAAACGTTGGATCACTGTCTATCAGGTCCTGCATGGGTACCGCGATTCCTCCGTCGATCATTACCTGTGTTCCTATGTCGTATATTTGCACTACGTGAGGCGCCTCTCCAGCTTGAACAGCGGCGATCAGCTTGTTCAACGTATCTCTGTAACTGCCTGTGTACTGCACTTCCACCTCAATATCAGGGTGAAGTTTCATGAATTCCTGAGCCATGGAATTGAGAAGCTCGATTCTCCAGCCGCCCATCGCGTGCCAGAACTGAATCTTAACTTTGCCAAAACCCACGGCTGAAAACACTACAAGAAGCAAAACAAGGAAAAACACCACTGATCTCTTCATAAAAAACCCCTCCTTTACCAGAATTTGGCCTTATGGCCGTAATTAACTCCAAAGATGCTCGACAATGTTTCCAGAAAAACAAAAGCCATGCAAAAACCGCATGGCTTTCTCTCAGGCTCCGCCAAAATTATTTTAACACCAAATGACCACGATGTCAATTAAAATTGAAAGTCTGTCTCATAGTGAATTTACTTAATAAGACAGTGGATGAAAAAGCGTTTGAAGGAACGCTTCACCTCGAATCGAAAGATGCAAGATCATCTGAAAAGTATAAGTATAGACGTGTTCATCACGTTTTTTCATCTTTTTATTCCTCGGACCACAACAAAAGAACCCTCTCCATATCCTTCTTTCACAGGTTCTATTGAATTTATCTCTTTAAGGTTTCTGAAGAGAGTTTGAACTACACGAAAATCTTTAAAACCCGCTTTTTGAAGGTTATCGAGGATTTCTTCAGTGGAGTAGAACGTCGCCAGCCGGTAAAAAGGATCTCTGTTTTTCATGTTTAGATAGAGTTTTCCTATAGGACTTTCTTTATCGATGAAAGCCACCACGAATGCGCCGGAAGGCACCAGGATTCTGTGGACTTCTCTGAATGCCTTTTGAATATCATCCAGAAAGCATACAGTGGTGACCATCAAGGCAAGGTCGTAAGATTCATTTGGGAAGGGCAAAGATTCAGCGATTCCGTCTATTACTTCAAGTCCTCTTTCCATAGCAATCTTTCGCATCTCGCAAGAAGGTTCCACTCCGAATTTAAGGCCAAGTGGAAGTGCAAATCTTCCAGTTCCAACACCTATTTCCACACCTTTTTTAAAGACAGGGAGAAGGGCTTTTATCGCGTCTATTTCCGAAAGATAGATGTACCTGTTCTCTTCAAACCATCTGTCGTATTGTTCGGTTAAAAGATCGAAAGGTTCTGTTTTTGCCATTATCGCACCTCCCGGTATATTTTAAAACATTGACTAACACAGAAACTAAGGATGATCTTTAAACCATATTGGCACATATTGACATTCCCACCTTAATCATCTGGTAAACTATCCCGGGAGGGGAAAGAAAATGGATACGAAGGCATTCACTGACACAACTCTCAGAGATGCTCATCAATCGTTGCTGGCAACTCGCATGCGTACAGATGAAATGGAGCCGGCTCTTGAACTGCTCGATAATCTGGAGTTCAATGCTCTTGAAATGTGGGGAGGAGCGACTTTCGACGCATGTGTGAGGTTTCTAAAAGAAGATCCCTGGGAACGTTTGAAACGCATACGCGCTAAGGTTAAAAAAACAAGATTACAGATGCTTCTGAGAGGACAGAATCTTGTAGGTTACAGGAATTATCCAGACGATGTTGTTGAAGTTTTTATAAAAAAGACTGCGGAAAACGGACTCGATATTATCCGTGTTTTCGACGCTTTGAACGATGAGAGAAATCTCGAAAAGTCCATTCAGGCCGGAAAAGAGTTTGGTTTGCACGTACAGGGTGCGATTTCCTACACGGTAAGTCCAGTCCATACGATAGATTACTATGTGGAATTTGCAAGAAAGCTTGTAGATCTCGGGGTGGATTCGCTGTGCGTTAAAGACATGGCTGGTTTGCTGACGCCAAAAACATCCCATGAGCTTGTGAAGAAGTTGAAAGAGATCTTCGATTTGCCGGTGGAAATCCACTCGCACTGTACAACGGGATTGGCTGAGATGGCTTACGCTGCAGCCCTGAACGCCGGGGCAGACGTTGTTGATACTGCGATTTCCCCACTTTCCGGTGGAACGTCTCAACCTCCAGTGGAAAGCTTCCTCTACTCTTACACAAAGGTTCTGGATGATCCGGAAAAGAAAAGAATACTTTTAGAGCTTGAAGAACATTTTGAGAACGTCAGAAAGAATCACAGCAATACGGATGTGGCCATGTTGCACGTGAATCCCCGGGTTCTTATTGCTCAGATCCCGGGAGGGATGTATTCCAACATGCTTGCTCATCTGAAATCGATGAGGATGGAAAGCAAACTTTCAGAGGTTCTTGAAGAAGTGCCGCGTGTACGAAGGGATCTTGGCTATCCACCACTTGTCACTCCTATGAGTCAGATTGTTGGCGTTCAGGCGATAATGAATGTGGCAACGGGAAAGAGATATGAGAGGGTTATAAAAGAGGTAAAGGACTATGTCAGGGGCTTTTATGGAAGGCCGCCTGTACCACTCGATCCTGAATTTGTGAAGATGATTCTTCAGGATGAGGAAATCATTCATTGCAGACCTGCGGATCTTTTAGAACCTCAGTTTGAAAAAGCCAGGAATGAGCTTGGAGTGCTCGCTGCTTCAGACGAAGACGTCTTAATATACATACTCCTTGGAGAAGTGGGAAAGCAATTTCTGGAAGAAAAATATATGGCTAAGAGCGGCATTGACGAGGAATATCTTGAGGAGTTGGAAGAAAACGTTCCTGAAGGCGGGGTTTATCCTGTATGAATTTCACACTTTTGCCAATACTTTGTATGCGTTAACTGCTTAGAGAAAGGGCATTTGTGCTTTACGATCGAACAGATTACAGATTTTTGTGATGACATTTCCCTGATTTTTTTTGTATCAGCGTAGAGTTTATTGTCTATGCTGAATTTAATTCTTTCAAAGCGCTCACAAATAAACGCTATTAGAAAGAACCCCAGAGCATAGACGTAAATGATCACACAACTCTCATTCGCTTGTTTCTTCGCTCGCATCAACAAAGCACCCCACGCAAGGAAAATGAAAGGCACGTTCCAGCGTGAAGTTTTCGCAGTTGTGCTTCGCTTGCCTCCTCGCAAGCACTCACAAACGATCACTTCCAGAAAGAAGTAAGGAGACAAAACACACGTGATCCCACGACTCTCACTCCTACGAAAA
>DPRG01000117.1 GCA_003538775.1 Thermotogae bacterium | reverse complement strand
TTTGTGAGTGCTTGCGAGGAGGCAAGCGGAGCGCAACTGCGAAAACTTCATGCTGAAACACGCCTCACTTTATTTCTGGTAGCGATCGTTTGTGAGTGCTTGCGAGGAAATAAGTGAAGCTCCACTGTAAAAGCTCTATGCTGGAACATTCTCTCCCATACTGAGCACACAACTTAGAAACCGAGATGTGTGATATTTTTTCTTTTCGACTATTTTTCAAACACACTCACCAATCAAAAAGATGTGAACCCGACGATCTCGATGGTCATAAACAAAAAAGTCCCCGCGATTAAGGGGGACTTTCTCTGGCTGGGAGGGGAGGATTCGAACCTCCACTAGCAGATCCAGAGTCTGCCGTCCTGCCATTAGACGACCTCCCAGTACCGCCGATTATTATACCATCATGTAAGCCTGTTAGTTTTACATGTTTGTAAATCGAAAATCCACGATCTCATCCGATAAATGGAGCGTAAAGCGCAGACCACGCCTGGGCAAAGCATCCATCCTTCTGTCCCACTATTTCCGGAATAACACCAGGCATGCCTTTTGAAAAAAGATCCTCTTCAAAGAGACTGTCAAGATCGTACCTGATCGGCAAACCATAATTACGGGATGCCATCTTCAAAAGAGCGTTCGCGATCCACCAGACCTTTTCATCCTTGTTTCCGTAATATCCCTCGTTTTTTCCAAGACTTAACGAATGTTTCAAACCGTGGTGGGTAATTAACCCTTTCCTGTGAAGGCTTTCCCAGACTGTTTTCGCGGTATCGCTGTCTACCAGCCTGTAAACAAGAGGAAATACCTGATTAAAAGTAATCCCTTTGAGCTTATTGCCTCCAAGAACTTCTTTGAATATCCCCTGCTCCGGATCGTACCAGTCTCTAAAGAAGTTGAACTCATACCAGCGAATCATTCCTTCGTATTCTCGACTGAGTTTCGTAAATCCCAGTGCTTTTGCCAGATGATACATGCTTTTCGCAAACACAAATGCAGCAACCGCGTTGTCGAGTGTAATGACCTCCTCACCTTCCAGCTCCGGTAGCTCAACAAAACCCGAGCCTTTGGGATAACGAGAAGCATTCAAAAATCTATTCCCCGCTTTGTGGAGTAGATAGAAATACTCCCGAAGTTCCCCGGGCGTTGAAACAAACGGAGCAAGTTTCAGCAGAAGATCTGCCTGTAGAAGACTTTCCAGAGGTCTACCAGAAAATATCACTCTTCCGTCCAGGTTCACCTCGTGTGGAACAACACCGTCCACAAGGAACTCCATCAGCGTTTTAAAAGACGAGAGAGCCAACCCTGGTACATCCAACAACAGCAAAGCCAGCCCGGTGAAGTATATATCGACACCAAACCACCACGGATATTCTGGGAAGCCCGCTACCACTGCGCTTCCTTTTTCAGTATCCATCACAAAATCGTATAGCATATTCTTTACCCAGCGCCGGATACGAAAGATTCCAATGGTTTGATTCTGCCTGGAACGTTCTTTTATACTGAGAACGTCCCGAAAGGAAGAATATGAAGCATTTACATCCGAAATCCTCAACTCCCCGCTTCCGTCCAAAACCCATGATAGGTTCATATCTTTTCCTATCAGTACCCTTCCGCCAAATGTCGAAATCCTGTAAATAAAGCCTTCTACCTCAAACTCTAAACCATCTGATACTTCTCTGAGATGAGTAACCGGAACGATATGATCAGTTACATCGTTATCCCAAATTCTGGTGGAATCGAGCACCATCCTGCACACAAGAGGCTTTACCGTATCGACTCGAATACGGAAATCTTTAGAATTTTCCGCCATCAGGAAAGTGAGTATGGTCGCTGAATCTGCATTCCTAAGCACAACTCTGCGGCTCACTGGAAGGGTTTCAAAGCGTTCGAATTTTAGAGGCTCTTCCTTCAAGTCATACCATTCAAGCCTTCCAAGTATCCTGTGTGGCGGGAACCACAAACCGCACATTCTATCTTTTATGTGGTAACCAATCTGTGGAATAGTGCCATTAAGGGCTCCGATGAAATACCCTTTTCTACCAGACTCGTAGAAGAGTTCTTTACCATCAGTGTTGTTGATCAGTACTTCTCTCATCCCTTCAACCCCGAAGTCACTCCACTTTCAATGAAATATCTTTGGAAAGAGAGGAAAACGATTACCATCGGTAAGGTCATGAAAAGCGTTGCTGCCATCATCAATTGCCAAAAAGTATAGTAGGACGTCCGGAAGAAGTTCAATCCCATTGTCAGTGTGAACATACTTTTATCCGAAGTCATCAAAAGTGGCCATAAAAAGTCATTCCAGGTCCCAAGAAACGTGTAGATAGCCAGAGCCGCCAGCGCCGGTTTCGCCATGGGCAACGCTATTTGAAAGAATCTTCTCACAACACCTGCCCCGTCTATTATAGCTGCCTCTTCGATCTCAGTGGGAAGATTCAGGAAAAACTGGCGCATCATGAAGAGTGTGACCACACCCGTTAGCTTTGGAAGAAAGAGCCCTGCATAGGTGTTCACAAGGTTGTATCGAACCATAAGATTGTAAACCGGTATTATGGTAACGTATGCGGGTACCATCATCGTGGCAAGAAAAAGGGTGAAAATCAAGTTTTTCCCTGGAAATCGGAGCCTGGCAAAGGCATAACCTCCCATCGAATCAAAGAGAAGATGTCCCAAAGTTGTCAAACCTGCATAAATCACCGTATTCAAAATCCACCGCGCGTAAGGAACGACTTCGAAAACGGTTCTGTAGTTTGAAAGAGTCGCCGGAGCACCGAAGACTCTGGGCGGCCATGAAAATAGATTGATTTTCGGAGGCCATTGCATGATGTCAACACCAAAACGCTGACCATCCTTCTCGTAAGTCATGGGAGTTATGGAAACCAGGAGAGCCCATACGAAAGGCCCGAAAGAGATAATCGCATACGTTATGAGAAGTATATAAGCTATCGTTCTACCTACCTTGCTGCCCCTCCTCATTCTATTCCTCCTCAAAAACGTTCTTCGGGCATCAAGCGTCGCTGTACAAACGTGACAGAG
The DNA here is from genome assembly GCA_003538775.1 of Thermotogae bacterium. Lineage (GTDB taxonomy): Bacteria > Thermotogota > Thermotogae > UBA12178 > UBA12178 > UBA12178. The sequence goes on along the minus strand of DPRG01000117.1, from coordinate 5,613 downwards.
AATATTATGAGAAACAGGATCATGGCTATTGCGGACGCGTAACCCATCTTTCCGTAACTGAAGGCGTTCTGGTATATGTACATGGATATTGTTATATTTTCCTGATTTCTTATGAGAAAGTAGATCTGATCGAAGACCTGCAATGTTCCTATGATACCCATGGTAACAACGAAAATGATCTGATTTCGCAACATAGGTATGGTTATCCTCCAGAAACGTACCCATGCATTGGCGCCATCGATCATAGATGCTTCTATGATCGATGTCGGGATGTCTTGAAGACCCGCAAGAAAGGTGACCATGAAGTATCCCGCCGTTGTCCAGATATTCATCGCCATGATGGAAGGTAATGCCGTTCTAATGTTTCCAAGCCAGTCCACAGGACCGATGCCAAGATATCCAAGCAGACGGTTCAGCACCCCTGGTTTTGAATAGATGAGAAGGAAGATCATTGAGATGGCTGCCGCAGATGTTATCGACGGCAGAAAGAAAGAAACCTTGAAAAACTTAACACCACGTATCCTCTGGTTTGCTGCAACTGCAAGCACAATAGCAAGCAGCGTCTGTATAGGTGTCACAACAAGAGAAAAGACCACGGCGTTCTTAAGAGAAATCCAAAACATCCTGTCTTTGAATGCCTCCAGAAAATTACTAAGTCCCACAAACTGTGGCACATAACGCGAAAAAGTGCTCGCTCCATTTTTCATGTAGCTCTTCATGAAATCCGAAAAGATGTAGATCCTGTCCAGCTTAAATTCAAGAAAATCGGCAATCAATTTCCGGCTGTTAAATTCTTTTCTGACAAGTTCTTTCTGTCTATCGTCCAGATCCACACCCACGGATAGTTCGATGAAATCAACGGGATCGAACAGAGAAAGCAATTCTTCATCAGAAGGGGCTTCATCAGGAGACACAAAAAAATAGTTTTCCAGGGCTTCCTGTGCGTTGAATCTTATCCTGTACTTCTGTTGCAAAAGGGCATCGTAATCTGTGAAGCTGTAGTATCCTGCTTGAAATATGGGAACGATAGTGAAAACAAGGATCGCAATGATTATAGGAGAGGCGAAAAGATAACCAGCTATCGCTTCCCGTACGTTTCGCTTTTTTAACACGCAAACACCCCCAGAAAACCGAGGGGGAATGCCCCCTCGGTTTCAACTTCATCGAACCCAGGAGTCGTAGTTTTTCACTATCTCATCGATGGCTTCCTCGAGCGTCATTTCACCCATCCAAACCTTGGAAATCCTCGTGTTGATCTCGTTCTCCGCCTTGCTGAATATACCCGAAGGAGTAGGTATCCTCCATGGTATGGCATAACTTACACCCTTCATGAAGGCTCCCTTCACCGGATCGTTGATCAGATCTTTTGCAAGAGAGATTCTGGCAGGAAGAACACCCAGTCTTTCTGTGAAGGTCTTCATTCCCTCTGTCACGAGGTATTTTAACGCTATGAACGCCTCATCCTTGTGTTCACTGGTCTTCGGTATCGCATAACAAACAGTGTAAACCATAGTGGCCCTCTTTTTGTACCTGGGTAACTCGGCCACACCATAGTCCACGTTGGGGAAGTTGTCACGCAAAAACCCAAGCATCCATGGACCGGACATGACCATGGCAGCCTTTTCTTTACCGAAGGCGTCTCCAAGCCATCCTGCTCCAACATCCTGGGGAGTGACAGCTACACCATACTTTCTGTGAAGATCGATGTAAAAACGAATTCCCTCGACAGAATCTGGATCACCCAGAGCCGTTGTCAAATCTTCGTTTACAACCTTTCCACCAGCCTGTACGATGAACGGAATTACCCTGTTGAACGCCCCATCGCGGTAGAGCGAAAGACCCCACACATCGATTTGACCGTCTCCGTCGAGATCTCTCGTGAGTTTGGTAGCAGCGTAAACAAGATCGACCCATGTCCAGTTCTCGTTTGGATACTCCAGCCCCGCTTCGTCGAACATTCGTTTGTTGTAAAAAAGTGCAAGTGTTGAAAAGTCTTTGGGTAGGCCATAGATACGTCCGTCATACTTGAAAGCTTCGATAAGAGATGGATAGAAATCTTCGAGGTCAAGAGCGTGCTTTCGAATCAGGAGATCGAGAGGCTGGATAACCCCTTTTCTGAAGAATTCCTCCGCCCAGCTGGTATCCAGGTAAAAAATGTCTGGAGCAGTTCCTGCAGAAAGCATCGCTGTCAGTTTCACTTTGTAGTCACCAGGTATGGGTTCATAGACGAGTTTGATCTTACCAGCATACTCTTCGTTAAACGCCTTCACAACCTCCTCCAGTGCCTGTTCCTCGCTTGGTGAGGATACCCATCCACCGAGTCGAACCACAACCTCTGAAAAACCCAACGCTACGACCAGCAACACCACCAGCAATAAACCCAGTTTCTTCATACAAAAACCTCCTCTCTCAGTATTTTTCAAGCGCGTCCGCTATCACGAACGCGCTACCCGCAGCCCAAAGTTGTGGAGAACACGATACAGGGTAGGGTAAGGGCCTTGGTCCTTCAAGACCGGAGTACAGTTCTGGTAATCTGTAATCGAAGTATTCGGCCGCCCTGAGAAGCGCTCTTGAAAGCTTCTTCGCTTCATCTACATACCCATAATTCAGCAATCCTTTGATTATGAGCGAATTGTCATGAGGCCAGATACTTCCGTTGTGGTATGAGAAGGGGTTATAAGCCTTCATCTTACTACTCATTGTTCTTACGCCCCAGCCGCTGAACATATCCTTGGAAAAAAGTCTCTTCACAAGCTTCTCAGCTTTTTCGTTGTCAACTATTCCTGTGAGCAAACCATGTGCAGGATTTGAAGTAATACTGTCAACAGGCCTTTTCTCGCCATCCAGAGCGAGAGCAAAGTACTCCTCATCATCAAGCCAGAAATCCGCGTTGAAACGCTCTTTTAACTTATCCGCATCTTCTTTGAGTTTTTCCGCGTCCATTCCCAGATGAAAGTGATTTTCGAAATCGATCATGGCGTTCATCGCGCCGTAAAGATAGGCTTGAACCTCAGAAAGGGCTATTGGTCCCCTGGGAAAACTTCCATCCTTTCTCACAACCGAACTACCGGAATCCTTCCAACCCTGATTTTGAAGGACACTTTTGGACTGATACTCCATATATCCATCCCTATCTATGTCCCCATACTCGAGTATCCATCTGAAAGCACTATCCAGATTGTTAAGGTGACGTTCTATGAATTCGTCATCTCCAGTGAATTTCCAATATGCATGCATTACGAGTATGTACAAAGGCGTTGCATCGATAGTGCCGTAATAAAGAGCGAAAGGAAGCCTACCGGAAAGATTTAGTTCACCCGTTCTCAACTCATGAATGATCTTGCCGGGTTCCATTTCTCTTGAAAGATCGATATCCTGCGCTTGAAGAAATGAGTGAATCTCAAGAATGTTTTTCACAAGATCTGGAAAATGCTCCAGACATTGAAGGGAAAATACCAGAGAGTCCCTCCCAAATATGGTGGAAAACCACGGAGTTCCAGCCGCCGGGACAGCTCCGAACCTCGTTGAAAGCAGCAGAAGGTTTATATCATCGATAGATTGTTTCAACAGCTTTCTCAATTTTCCTCTGCTACTGGTGTTTAAAACAAGACGAGGAAAGGGTTTATTATGGAAGATTTGCGCTACCCCGGATTCAAGAGGGAAAGATATTTCGGCTTCAATCTTAAAGCGATATTTGCGAATCTCACGTCCTTCGAGTGTATCCTCCACGGACGCTGGGAAATCATGACGTACATGAATCTTTAAAAAATCGGAGACACATTTCATTGTCTTTCCTTCGATAAAAACTTCCTGTAAGCTCTCCCCCTTTTCAAAGCTCACACCGTGCGAAACAGCATTTCTTACTTCGAAAATATCGGTACAGGTGTAATCGATTACATTTTCAAGCAAAAAACAAACAGGCTCGCTTTTTAGGTTTCTAACTTCCACTTCCACCAGCAGCCCGTCAGGGAACGCCTCAAAAACCTTTTCGATAAGCATTTCATACCCTTCACCATCGAAACCCGAAAGTTCCCAAAACTTCAGTTTATTGCCTTTCACTTCTTTTCCTATCTGAACAACCTTTCTCCCGCTGTTAACACTCACCCTCAGTCTTTCCACAACTTTTGTGTCAAGGAGGTAAATACCCTCTTCGGGGCGCTGCTTTCCATCAGCTTCTCCCGTCTCAGAAAAGACCGCCATAAGGTTAGCATTCTTGATTATCAGCAACTCACACACCTCCTATAGTGGAACCTCTGACCTTGAGTTTCACCGGCAAAGATTTCGAGGAAACTTCTTTTCCTTCAATTCTGTTGATCAACAACTTTGCGGCCCAGCTTCCAACGTGTGAAATCGGCTGAGCAACCGTTGTAAGAGGCGGGTTAACAACACTGGCAGAAGGAATATCATCAAAACCGATAACCGATACGTCTTTTCCAGGATTGAAACCTTTCTCTTTAAGCGCACGCATACCACCTATTGCCATCGTGTCGCTGGCGTAAAAGATGGCCTCCACTTTGTTCGAAGCGAGAATCTTCTTTGTTACATCGTATCCACTCTTTTCCGTGAACTCACCATTATGGACCAGTGAAGGGTCGTAATCCAGACCGAACCGGTGTAAAGCCTTAAGATACCCCTCGAATCTCTGTCTCGACACAGCGAGATCTGTGGGGCCGTTCACAAAATGTATACGTTTGTGCCCTAACTGGACCAGATACTCCACAGCCCTGTATGCACCCTTTTCGTTTTCGGTATCCACCCACAAATACCGACGATTGTGTTCCGGTCTTCCTATCACAACAAAAGGAAAACCGATTTCATCAAGAACATCTATGCGCGGATCGTTATCCGAAACGTCGAGTATAACAAGCCCATCCACCATCTTTCTCATCGCAAATTCTCTGTGAAGTCGCACGGACTCATCTCCATCTGATGTGGTGAAGATGATATGATATCCTCTTTCTTTCGCTTCCATCGCTAAATGATGCATGAAAAGGTTGAAGTACGGAAATGAAAAGAGATAGTCTATATCGTGGGGCACGATCAAACCAATAGAATAAACCCGCTTTACTCTTAGACTTCGGGCCACATGATTCGGTGCATATCCAAGCTTTTCAATAGCTTCCCAAACCTTCTTACGAGTCAGATGTGTAACTTTGTTTGAGTTGTTGAGCACACGAGATACTGTTGCGGTAGACACACCAGCTTCCCGAGCGATATCTTTGATCCTTATTCGACCTGTTCCCATCCACACCCCACCACCATTTTGCAGACTTTCATCTTATGTAATCGATTACATTACACCATTATTGTACCACGTTTAACAAACAAGTCAATACTGACCGGAGTGTGTTCGAAAAATCAAGAAGCAGGAGTATGGTCGGTCTTTCGAACGATGAATCGCAAAAGCGTATCCAATTTTACATCTCTCACCTGCTTGTATCCTTTCACATCCGCAAAACGACTCACTCGAAGATTAAACCCTCTGTTTCAGCACTTTATTGAAACGATCTGCTTAACAACCCTGGAATCTCTCGCCTTTCTATCCTCATCACACATCTCGGTTTCTAAATCTTGCGAAGCACCGAGCGAACACTTACGCAAACAATTACCGAG
>DPRG01000003.1:17269-52985 GCA_003538775.1 Thermotogae bacterium | reverse complement strand
ACGGTGAGGATTTGCCCGCTTATGAGGATCTTCTCAAGATGAGTGACACAGCAGAAAAGTACTTACGGTTGGCGTGGACAGGGCAAATGGATCCTGAAGAAGCTTGCGAAAGAATCTACAAAGAAATTTCCAGAATGAGAAAGTAATTGTTTTTCTCGAAGATGGGTGCAGGAATACCCTGCACCCATTTCTAACTTAACAAACAGAGGTGTTAAAAACCATGAGAAAACGTTCAGTTGCTTACTGGTTTATGTTGCCCGCAATAATCTTATCGGTAATCGTTATGCTGTACCCATTGGTTTGGTCGTTTTACCTAAGTTTGACCAATTACTATTTCCTTGATGAAGAGAGCACACAGTTTATCGGTTTACGCAATTACTTCGATCTTTTCCAAGATCCAACGTTTCTTCTGGCGTTTCGAAATTCTATGTTGTTCATCGCACTTTACGTGCCTTCCATGGTAGTGCTATCCACCATTGTTGCGGTGTTGCTTGACTCCATTGTAATAGGGGTCAAAGCTTACAGAACTTTGATATTCGTTCCTGTGTGCATAGGTTTGACAATGGCCACTCTTATGTGGGTATGGATGTTCGCAGATGATGGGATTGTCGAAGTTATTATGACCAAGTTGTTACATTTACCACCTATTGAATGGCTCGCTACTGATACATCTACAGTGGTTACCGCTGTGATAGTGACTATTTGGAAATTTTTGGGTTTCAATACTGTCCTCGTGCTTGCGGGTCTTTACGCCATACCAAAAGATTTGAAGGATGCAGCGTTGATTGACGGAGCAGGTCCTTGGAAACGTTTTACTAACGTTACTTTGCCGCTAATAAAAGATTCTTTAGCTTTGGTAATCATAATGAGTACAATTTCTTCTGTTAAAGCGTTTGAGCAAATCTGGGCGGTTTCTCGAAGTGGAGGTACTGTGGACATTCTTTATACACTGATGTACAAGACGAGTTTTCGCTATTTTGAAATGGGTAAAGGAGCTGCGATTGCCTATATCATGGCGGCAATGATTTTGGTGGTTTCATACATAAACATAAGATTTGTTCGCACAGAGGTGTAAAATTATGAAAAAGCAAATCATTCGAAAGGCAGTTGTATATGTTGTTCTCACGTTAGTTGCTGGCTATACGATATTTCCCATAATTTGGATGGGGTTAACATCGTTCAAAACAGAACGGGAGATATATCGTATTCCAATAACCTTTTTCCCACACGAACCTACGTTGGAAAACTACAAGCGGATTTTTACAGAGATGGAATATTTCCCGCGATATCTTTTCAACAGCGCGTTTGTTACAACTATTTCAACAATTATAACGGTTTTGGTTGGAGCACTTGCTGGTTACGCTCTAGCTCGTTTTGATTTCAAACTTAAAAATTCGTTTATGGTGTTATTTCTTTTGCTTCTGGCCATACCCTATGGTGTTTATCTCATTCCGCTCTATATAATGGAGTTCAAACTTAATTTATTGAATACTTATCTGGGTTTGATCATTCCTTACACCGCGGTCAATTTGCCATGGGCGACTTTTGTCTTGCGTGCTACTTTTAGAACAATACCAAGAGACATTGAAGATTCCGCCAAAATTGACGGATGTGGGTATTGGAAGACTTTTTGGCGGGTCATGTTACCTATTGCCAGACAAGGGGCAGTAACCGCAGCAATTTTCACATTTGTCAACATATGGAGTGAACTTCTTTTCGTTATGTCTCTAACGGAAACAAATGATATGCGTACATTGCCTTACGGCATTCTTTTGTTAAGGGACGAAGCACAGGCTTTTGCATACAGCACTCTCGCACCCGCAATTGTGATTAGTATTTTGCCCACACTTGTAATGTTTATATTACTTCAGAACTACTTCATTAGAGGTGCGGTAGAGGGTTCGCTCAAAGGGTAAAAAGACATGTTATTTCGTTCAATATGTAAAGAAGCAAAGAGAGGTGTGGTTTTTGTGGGTTTGCTTAACCAAAGGTTCATGAAGATTTCGGTGTATGATTCCAGAGATTCTATGGGTTTAGCTGCTGCTTTGGCAGCCGGAGAAATTCTCAAGAAACTTCTGCAGGAGCATAAAGAAGTCAACGTGGTCTTCGCGGCAGCACCTTCGCAGAATGAGTTTCTTGACGCTTTATCTAAGATCCAGGACATCGAATGGCACAGAATCAATGCATTTCACCTGGATGAATACATAGGTCTTCCAAGTGATGCAGTCCAGAGATTTTCCAGATATCTTGATGAAAGGATTTTCAAACGAGTTCCTTTCAAGACTGTCAACTATGTTATACCCGTTGGAATGGAAAACGAAGATCCTGAAAAGCTTGCGGCAAGATACGAACAACTATTGAAAGAACATCCTCTGCATTTGGCCTGTATTGGGATAGGAGAGAATGGCCATATTGCTTTCAACGAACCATCGGTAGCGGATTTTGACGACCCGTATCTGGTGAAAGTGGTGGAATTAGAAGAAAAATCACGCCAGCAGCAGGTTAACGACGGTTGTTTTGAACGTTTGGATGATGTTCCAACTCACGCTTTGACTTTGACAATTCCGGCGATAATGAATGCACAGTATATTGTATGTGTTGTGCCTGGTGAGAGAAAAAAGGAAGCGGTTTTTAAAACCTTAGAAGGAGCGGTAACTCCGGAATGTCCTGCGAGTGTTTTGAGGAGACACAGGGCAGTCCATATGTTTTTGGATATAGAAAGTTCCAGCCTTCTTTTAAAGAAAGGAGTGAACGGATGATGGACAATTCTATGATCAGGACTTACTGGGAAAAGGTAGTCTCTTTATACGAAAAAATTGTTAAGGAAGAATCTGAGTCAATAGCCAAAGGAGCGGAGCTTCTTGCAACGGCTATAGAAAAGGACCAGTTGATTCACGTTATAGGACCTGGAGGACATTCCAACATGGGAGCTGAAGAGATGTTTTACAGGGCGGGCGGACTGGTTCCTGTTAATGCCATACTGGATCCTGGCACATTGCTTGCGATGGGAGCGGTCAGGTCCACCATAATCGAGCGGACACCGGGATATGGAGTATCTGTTTTGAATGCCTTCAATGTTAATGATGGAGTGTTGGTGATAGTGAACGCTTATGGTATCAATTCAATGTGCATAGATGTAGCTCTGGAAGCCAGGCGAAGGGGAGTACCCACAGTTGGTATAACGAGCAGGGAATTTGCTGAGCGGATTCCCCCTGATCATCCTGCGCGTCATCCGAGCAAGGCGAATTTGTGTGATGTGGTAGATGTTCATATAGATTGTCATATGCCATATGGAGATGCAGTTGTTCATGTTGAAGAAATTGGTAAATATATAGGCCCTGTATCGACTCTGGTCAATTTGTTCACATTGAACCTGCTGGTGATAAAAACTGTGGAATTGCTGGTAAATAGGGGAGTAGAGGTGCCCATATGGACAAGTGCCAATACACCGGGCGGTGATGAAGCGAACAGGTTATACCTGGAAAAGTACCGCCCCCGTGTGAAATTGCTATAAGTTGATAACTACATACAGGAGAGGGAACAAAGATGAGACGACTTTTAATTGGACGAGTTTTGACACCATACAGATCGCTTTCTCCAGGTGCGGTTTTGGTAGAAGGGAGAAAAATAGTAGCGGTCGGCAAAGCCGAGGATTTATACAAAGAGGCGGTTGATGAAGTCATAGATTTTAGCAGCGCTTTCGTATCCCCGGGATTCATAGACATACATTTACATGGTGGCGGCGGAAAGGATACGATGGATGCGTCCCTGGATGCCCTTAGAGTGATAGCTTGGACGCATGCAAAAGGTGGAACCACGTCTTTTTATCCTACGACTTTGACAGCTTCTCTGGAGCACATCGAGGAGGCTTTAAAGGTTGTTCGTTTGGCCATGGAGCTTGAGATCTCAGAAGAATCAGGTGCGCGGGTTCTGGGGGCACATGTGGAGGGACCGTATTTCAATGAAGCCCAGGCGGGCGCTCAAAATCCCCGGTATTTGAAAACACCAGACGAAGATGAAATAGACAGGTTATTGAAAACAGGCGCAATGAAAAGGATTTCGTTGGCTCCGGAGTTGCCGGGTTCGCTGGAGGTTAGTAGAAAGCTTTCGAAGCTGGGTGTGGTAGTGTCTATTGGTCATTCCAATGCCCTCATTCAAGATGTCGTGAAATCCTTGGAATACGGCTTTTCACATGTAACACACATTTATTCAGGGATGTCGCTCATGAGAAGAGAGAGATCTTATAGACTGCCAGGAGTGTTAGAAGCTACGTTGCTTTTAGATGAGCTTACGACGGAGATGATCGCAGACGGTCATCATTTGCCGCCATCGTTGATGAGGCTCGTTTTAAAAACAAAAGGAATAGAGCGTGTTTGCGGAATCACGGATGCCATGTCTGCTGCTGGACTTGGCCCTGGTGAATATGAACTAGGAGGTCTCAAGGTAATCGTAGAGAATGATGTGGTGGAAGATTATGAGATTCGTCCCACAGGTTATGTGGCGAAGTTGTCGAACAAGGAAGCGTTCGCTGGTAGTGTGGCGTTGATGATCGACATTTTGAGGAATATTGTGGAATTGGCTCAGGTTCCACTGCAGGAAGGAATTAAAATGGTGACGACAGTTCCTGCCAGGATCATGAATATCGAACATGAAAGAGGAAGAATAGCACCAGGATACTTTGCCGATGTTACCGTATTCAATGAAGAGTTTGAGATATTACTGACGATGGTCGAAGGCGTGATTGTGTACAGGAGCAGCTAATTATTTCCTGTCGATACTATACCTCCCCTTTAGACAATCCCTCTTTATCCAGATGTTGTAAAATATCAGTGGCAATATTTCTGCGTCGATCTACACATCATGGAAGATAGGGAGGGATTTCAATGGCTGATCATCCGCTCATCAAGGAAGCTTCGAGTAAGATGAAGATCTCTGTGGAAAAGATTGCGGAAGAGTTGAAGCATCTTCGGACTGGGCGGCCTTCACCTGCGGTTTTGGAAGAGGTGAAGGTGGATTATTATGGTACACCGACTCCTATCAATCAGCTGGCAAGCATTTCCTTACTTGATGAACGTACTCTTGTGATCAAACCCTGGGATAAGTCGGTTCTTGGAGCTATGGAGAAAGCCATACTGAGTTCAGATCTCGGTTTGAACCCCATGAACGACGGAAATTCTCTTAAGCTTTCCTTTCCCAGACCAACAACGGAGCAAAGGCAAAAATGGGTGAAACACGCCAAAGAGATCGTTGAGCAGGGTAAGATAGCGGTCAGGAATGTCAGAAGGGAGATTCTGAAGAAACTGAAGGAGGCTCAGAAAGCAGGAGAAATCCCTGAAGACGATGAAAAAAGGCTTGAAAACAGGCTTCAGGAAGTAACCGATGAACATGTAAAGAAACTGGACGAACTGTTTGAACAGAAGGAAAAGGAGATAATGGAGTTTTGAAGCTGACCGTTCCCCGACATGTTGGCATTATAATGGATGGAAATGGTAGATGGGCGAGGCATCGTGGACTGCCACGGGTGGAAGGACACAGACGTGGCGCTCGCGTGGCTGAGGACGTTATTTACTGGGCCAGAGATCTAGGCATAGAGTACCTTACCCTTTTCACCTTTTCTACGGAAAACTGGGCAAGGCCCAGAAGAGAGATCGAGTTCCTCTTTGAGATGTTAAAAAGGCGTATCACGGAAAAGAAAGAAGAGCTGGTTTCGGAGGGTGTAAAGGTCGTATTTGCAGGAAGACTCGAGGATTTGCCTGAAGACCTTTACAATGCCTGTATAGATCTTATGGAAGCAACAAAAGAAAACCGCAGAATCACGGTTATTTCAGCGCTCAATTACGGAGGACGGAGTGAAATACTGGACGCGGTAAGGCGAATAATCAAGGAGAAGCTGGAACATGTTGATGAAGAGATTTTTCGGCGTTTTCTTTATGTGCCTGATCTGCCGGATCTCGATTTGATAATCCGTACAAGCGGTGAATATCGTTTGAGTAATTTTATGTTATGGCATTCGGCTTACGCGGAACTTCTGATAATCGATAAATACTGGCCTGAATTTACGAAGGAGGATCTTATATTTGCGATCGAAGAATATTCGCGAAGAGAAAGGCGATTCGGGAAGGTTCAAGCGTGAGGTTAAGGTTCGAACCATTACAGCCTTAATAGTTGCTCCATTTGTGGTTGCGTGTTTTGCCAGTTATTACTCTTTGATAGGGCTTGTAGCTACTGTCACATTGATAGCTGGTTATGAATATGTCGCTACCTTTCTCAAAGGGTTTGGAAACACCGGGTTGACCTTTGTATCGACACTGGCTTTTCCGGTGTCTTCAGCGTTATACGGCTGGCTGATTTTAAAAGGATTTTCTGCGCCTGAGCTGGTGTATCTTTTTGCTTTCTTTTCACTCTCTTTTTTATCGCTGGTTCTTTCAAAGGACCCCGCCTGTGTCAGCGCGTTCATAACTCAGGGAAGTTTTGCCCTGCTGTACATCTCACTCGGTCTTTCTTTCTTTTTCAGAGCTTATAAAGAGTTTGGAGGTCTCGTAGCGGTTTTGATCCTGCTGAGTGTCTGGGTGTTTGACATAGGGGCTTACTTTGTCGGAATACGCTTTGGAAGGATACGCATAAGTCCTGCTTTCAGTCCCAAGAAAAGTCTTGAAGGTGCAATAGGCGGATTTTTCGCCACTCTGGTTTTCGTGTATCTTTTTGACATTGTTTTTAAACTGGCTGGCTATGATGTGCTTAGGGGTATGGAACCCTGGCTTCTTGCGCTTACCTGCGCTGTTATGGGAACTCTTGGTGATCTAAGCGAATCGGCTTTGAAGAGGTACAGAGGAGTTAAAGATGTAGGCAACGTTCTGCCAGGGCACGGCGGTATGCTTGATCGGATCGATGGACTTCTCTTTGTCGTGCCGACCTTTTTCCTGCTGTTGCTGGTGGTGAGGGGATGAAGGTTGTAGCCACGAACAAGAGGGCCAAACATGATTTTCACATAGAAGAAACGTACGAGGCGGGCATAGAACTCAAAGGTACTGAGGTAAAGTCTCTACGCGAAGGTATGGTTGACCTTAAGAATGCCTTTTGTACTGTTAGAAACGGCGAAGTGTACATGCTTAACTGTCACATAAGTCCTTACAGGCACGGTTCCTACTTCAATCACGATCCTGAACGTCCCAGGCGCTTATTGCTTCACAAGCGAGAGATAAAACGACTCCAGGGAAAGCTTTCACAGCAGGGTTATACTTTGATTCCACTGAAAATCTATTTCAATCAAAGAGGCTTTGCCAAGGTTGAGCTCGGCCTTGCAAGAGGTAAGCGAAAGATTGACAAGAGAGAAGATACTATCAAAAAAGAGCTTGAAAGAAAATTGAGGGAATACACAAAAAGGTCTCGGAATGCTGGTTATTGATCATGAAAGAGCGAAGATGGGTTCCGTATCTTCTGGGCTTCTTCACAGGTATTGTTCCACTTTTCAGCCTGTGGATTGTGGGAGAATGGATTTATCAGACTAAGCCAGAACTTTGGACAGCCGTGCCTATAGGTTTACGTTACTCTTCTGATCCTGCTCTTGTTCTTCCAGAAGAAGTAACTCCACAACTTCTTGGGTCTGTGTTAGCGGCTGAAGATGCGGATTTTTTCTATCATTTGGGAATAGACCTTTATGGTCTGACGCGCGCCATCTTGAGAAATTTGAGCACCATGGAACTAAAGGAAGGTGGCAGCACCTTAACACAACAGCTCGCCCGGAACGTTTATCTCACGCTGGAGAAAACCATTTCCAGAAAGCTTCTGGAGATCGCACTCGCACTGCGTCTCGAAGCTATTTACGATAAATACGAACTTCTTGCCGCGTATTTGAGCACGGTTTACACGGGTGAACCAGGAAATGGTTTGAAGAGAGCCTCGATTTATTATTTTGGTAAGAACCTGCAGGATATTTCCTGGGAAGAAGCTGTGGGTTTAATAGGCCTACTTCGCTCTCCTGGCCTGTACTCTCCTTTTGAATTTCCGGAACGATTCAAACTAAGAGCTGAGACAGTGGCTCATCTTCTTGTGGGAAAAGGTCTTTACTGGGAAGAAATACAACCATATTTGCCGGAAAAAGCGATTGAGAAAGTCGCGTTTGCACAGCAAATAGAACCGTGGTTAAGAAATTTTTTACTCGATGAATCCGCCAGTATCCTGGGTATTTCCAGAGCGGATATTTTAAACGGAGGCTATGCGGTAAAGCCCACATTGGATCCCCGGTTGCAGGAAGTTGTAAATGAGTCCGTAAAAGCAGTTGAACAGTATAACCCAGCGGTTATAGTGGCCGAGAGATTTTCGGGTAAAGTTCTGGCTGTCTCCGGTAGTGAGTACAACGTTCTTTTTTCTCGCAGGCAGCTGGGATCACTTATAAAACCCCTGTATTATCTTGAAGGTTTTCTTCAAGGAGAAATCACGCCCCGAACCTTGATGGCCGACATCCCTCTTTCTATAGGTGGCTGGGAACCACAGAACTTCGACAGACGTTTTAGGGGTAGTGTAACGGTAGAAGATGCCTTAAGACTGAGTTTGAATGTGCCTTCAGTTAGGGTTTATCTAAAGGTGGGACCCTTCAGAAGTCTTAATTTTATTCGGGAGGTTGTTGGGCTTTGGGGCGTTTACCCCGAGGATCTGACTGTTTCACTGGGAACGGTCGAATCTACTCCCTGGAAAGTCCTTGAGGCCTTCACGTTCATACCAAATGGTGGGGTTAAGACCTTGCTTACAACCGTGGAGGCGATCACAGATAGATTTGGTAACGTGGTATACACACACAACCCCGTTGTAGAACGTATTCAAGCGGAAGGCGTGAAAACCATGGGAGAATCTCTGGATATTTTGCGTGGAATCCTCAGGAAAGTTGTCAAAAGCGGAACTGGTGTAAAAGCCTTCAAAAAAGGTCTGGACATTGGTGGAAAAACCGGAACGGCTCGTCGAGATGCCTGGTTCTTTTCCTGGGCTGGCAAAACAATGGGTCTCGTTTCAATTCACTGGGATAACACGGTTAACATAACAGGAGGAGGTTACGCTGCGCCTGTATGGAAAGGCGTTGTTGACGCTCTTCCAGAGAGATTCAAAAGGCCGCCTGAAGATAGAATAGCATGGATACCTTTTGGGACAACCCGCATGCATTCAGAAAGAATTCGTGAGGCTTTCAATTTCACCTTGGGCAGCTTTGGGGATGTTTTGAGTTACAGCGAAATGCTGGAAATCCTATTGGAAGCATCTGAAAGCCAGCGGATAAGGATTTTGAGTGAAATCAACCAGCGCGATCCCCAGATGGCATCGGACCTCTGGAATGAAATACAGAAGATATTAGATGAAAGAGGCCCCTGAAAGCTCGTGCGCGATGACTTATGGCGTTTTTTAAATCTTGAGGAAGTTCCCCGAAGGTTTTCGTTCTATGAAGAGGAACAAAGATGGGATCGTATCCAAAGCCACCTTCTCCTCTTATTTCCAGTGCAATTGAACCTTTGATTATCCCTTCAAACGAAAGAAGAATCGATGTTTTTGGATCATAGAAGCTCGCGGCGCAGTGGAAAGCAGCGTTTCTGTTTTCGACGCCCTTAAGCTGTTCCAAAATCCTGGTCATTTTTATTCTGTAGGGTTGTCCTTCCATGAAGCGCGCAGATTGCAGTCCGGGTTTTCCATCGAGAGCATCTATAACCAGACCAGAATCGTCGGCAATAACTGGAATCTGGAAGAAGTTAGCGTAATTTACGGCTTTTATGATGGAGTTTTCCACAAAGGAATTGCCGTATTCTTCGACTTTCGGAACCTGCTCAAATTGAGATAAAGAAAGCAACTCAATCCAGGAAGGAGCAATCGACTGGATTTCGAAGAATTTATTCATATTTGTGGTGGCAACGAGTACTTTCAAACGGTTCACTCCTGTAATCCTAAAGTTTCTTCCAGACCCGTTTCGAGCTCTTTTGATAAGTCCGCTGGAAGTTTTTGTCTCGCTTCTTCAAAAGCTGCCCTGAAATCCGTGTTGCTCATCAATGCCAGGTACGCCTCGTATGGATCGTAAAGAATAACAACACCGTACCGCGGAAGCTCACCTGTTTTATGATATCTGTACCAGACTATTTCACGACCACCGTATATTCTAACATCCACAAACAATTTTTCTGTTTTTTTGAGAACGCTTTGAGTCACAGCAAACGCTTCTGATTTGGTATTCTGATCTTCAATCAACGTGCTTATAGTTGTGTTGAGCTTTGTTTCAACACTTTGAACGCGCGAATGGATAAATTGAGCCATTTGTTGTAATGCTTCAAGTCGGGCGCTGGCATAGCCTTCTTCAGGAAAAGGAGTTGGGCTGGAAGCTGTGCCAAAGAAAACTATTAACCTTCCGCTTTGATAAAGACTCTTAATTTTTGAGGACAGAGATAAGTCTATCCGTTCGACCACGGAGCCCTCGGGCAATGTGACAAGGGGTATTTCATCTATATAGACTGTAACACCTGCTGATAACGTAACATTTCTTTCGGGTTCTAATAAACCCGCACTTCCGCAGGAAGTCAGCAGAATCAGGGATAGAAATAAAAGGTACAGCAGTGTAAACAGTTTAAACCTGCTTATTCTCATCTCCATCACCCACTCAGAAAGCTTTGAAAGCTTCTTCTAAAACCTCGTTTAACTGTTCGAAGAATATTTTCCCGCTCTCTCCCATCTGCTCCGCAGTATTTCGCAGTTTCAGGTATTCCATAGAACCTTTCAAACTTGTGAGTAAGACCTCAGGATCGAAGAGGACCACAACAACGTACCTGTCGAGCTCCCCAGGTCGGTCGAGCCTGTATCTGACGATATCTCTTGCGCCGCTGAAGTTAACATCTGTGGATATCTGTATGGCTCTTTTTATTATCGACTCTGTTAATGCCTTCAGACTTTTTGGAGTGCCTGTTTGGGAGATCGTTGAGGAAATCTTCCATTCTATGCTTTTTACCCTCAATTCCACAAACTGTGAGATCTTAACGAAAGCCTCGGTTCTTGCAGCTTTGTATCCTTCCTCTGGAAAAGGAGTGGGAGTAGAGGCTTCTCCGTAAAAAACAAAGAGCCTTCCTGATTGAGCAAGTTGCGTCAGCCTTTGTCCAACGGTATCGTCCTTTAGATCCACGATGGCATCAGAAGGAATCATCGCAAGTTTAAACCCACCCACATAAAGAGGGACAAGAGGAATAGAAAGTTCCGGTGTTGGAGTACGGTAACTGTTATCCGGTGAGCATGCTGTAAAAACTAAAAGCACGGCAAACAGTGAAACAATAAGTGCTTTCATAACATATCCCCCTTATAAAATAGGACCAGCAATTAAGGCGTAAAAAGCCCCGTCAGAAGACGGGGCTTTTTAGATATTGGGTTTACGGCTGTGCGTTGGGGTTCTTCAAGGCTTCTTCGAGAACACTGTTTAGTTGTTTGAAGAATTCCTGGCCAGCTTCTCCCATAGCCCTCGCTTGATCCTTCAATTTCTCGTATTCTTGAAGGTAGAGTCTATTCAAAGAGATCGCTTCCCATGCCTGCTCTGGATCGAAAAACATAGCGACTTTGTAGGTCTGTCTGCCTTCAAGTTCGAAGGAATAGAAAGCAATGACGCGTGCTCCCATTATGTCGGCGTTAGTCGCCAGCTCAAGGACTCTCTTCATGAAGCTCTGAGTAAGGGATTGTAGCTGTTCTTTTCCTTTTTCGTCGGTAATGTACTGATTCATGACGCCGCTGACTTTTTGTTCTACCGCGTTCACCCTCGTTCGCATGAAGTTGGCAAGGTCGTTAAGGGCTTCCATTCGTGCGCCGGCGCGTTTGTCTTCTATGCTACCTCCACCGGTATAGTAACCATAGAAAAGCTTCAATTTGCCCGCTTTCCACAACTCTTCTAATCGTGGAGCAACGGTTTGGTCGACTTCTATCAGGTTGAATCCTTTTCTTGGTACCGTATCAATGACAACCTTACCAATCTTCACATCGACAGTGGAGGGTGGAAATAGCCATCCACATCCCGCCAATCCCAGCATAAGCAGAGTGATGAATAAAATGCCCAAAGCTTTTTTCATACCACCGCACCTCCTGATTTTCAGACTAAACCCTTATCCTTTCGGTTTGACTTTCAAATGAAGGAAAAGGTTCGAGAAGCAATTAAAATAAGCTGGTGAAGAATCTACAGTAGTTTCAGGATACTTTCAACGCTTTCAAAAACAAGGGGATTTTCCTGCACAGGCATTTTGAGATCTTCTTTTCTGGTTTCTCCGCTTAACACCAATATCGCATCGATACCAGCTCTTTTGGCCATTTCTATGTCTGTATAAAGCCTGTCCCCAATCATAACAGCATCTTCAGGCTTCAAATCCAGCTTTTCGAGAAGCGTATGAAGCATTGTTGGATTGGGTTTACCGACAACTAAGTCAGGAACCCTCCCGGTTGATCGTTCCACGGCGGCTATTAAACTACCAGCGTCAGGGATAGGGCCTTCTTCTGAAGGGCAGTTGATATCCGGATTGGTGGCCACGTAAAAGGCGCCTTCTCTTACAAATCGACAGAAACGTTTGAGTTTTTCGTATGTAAGCTCCGTATCAAATGAAAGAACCGCTATATCGGGTGATTCCTCACTGATTTGAATGCCATTTCTTTCAAATTCCCGCTTGACTGAGTTTGTTCCTAAAAGATAGATTCTGGATTTTGGGTGTTCTTCTTTCAGATATTCAATGGTTACATCAACAGAAGAATACACAGAGAAAGTGTTTTCCTGGAATCCCATATCTATCAGTTTTGCCATGTGTTCTTTCGATGTCCTCGAAGAGTTATTGGTAAGAACTATGACTTTTTTGCCCATCTTGTGAAGCTTTTTGAACAGCTCTATGGCCGCCGGAAAGGCTTTGTTTCCAATGTTTATCGTTCCATCCATGTCAAACAGGTATGCGATCTTGTTTTTAAGTGTCAACACTCATCTCTCCTTTCATTTTAGAATCTGTTGTAAACTTGTTATGTGATAGCCAAGGCGAAGGAGGGGTATGGATGAACGTTCAGCTTGATGCCATGATGACCACATTGATATCTTACTGGTGGCTTACGTTGCCGCTTGCGATTTTCCTGCTTTTTGGACATAGATTGGCACCCAGAGTAATAATAACAGCTTTTGGTTTCTACGTTGGTTTGACCATAGTGGTGCCCATTTTGAAAGATTTTGAAGCTTACAATCGTCTGGTGCAGGAAAAGCCGGGGTTAGAAGCGGGGATAAGTTTAATAGTTGGAGTCGTCGTTGCCGCGTTGCTTTACACGGTTTATGCGACGGCTATAACGGTTCTTGGATTTTTAGGGGGAGGGCTTCTTGGACTTGGTGTGTGGTATGCGCTGGGAGTTATGATACCCGACATGCTTGAAAGTATTCCCATTTCGCCAAACTACATGCGTCTGATATTCTTTGGAGTTTTCGGTGCCATAGGTGCTATCGTGGCGACAACGAAAAGAGAGTCTGTTTCCTCGGCTCTTGCCATGATAACAGGAGCGGGAGGACTCGCTTTACTTTCCGTGGGAGCGATACAGTTAAAGATTTTAAAACACGAAGCAGTGGAAATGACTCCACTCTATAACTTCATAATGCTGGCTGTTTTTGTACTTCTTTTGCTCATCGTTTATGCGATCTTCGATAGAAAAAGGCCAGGAAAGGAGAAGGAAAAAGCATGAAGAGATTGAAAATCCTCTTTTTCGTGATTCTCTTTCTGCCTCTAATAGCCTTTTCGGCAGTCTATTTTGGGAACCTGCATGCGCACACGTCTTATTCAGATGGAGAAGGAGATCCAGTGCAGGCTTTCAATCACGCGCGTTATATCGCTGGGCTGGATATCCAGGCAATAACCGATCACGCTCATTATTTCGTTCAGCCACTTGAAGATGGATCGGATAAATTTGCCAGAACTAAAGAGTATGCCGCGGAATTCACCGAACCAGGTGTTTTTCTCGCCCTGGCTGGTTTTGAATGGACGGCGACAGGCTATGGGCACATCAATGTCTATGATACGGAGGAATGGATCAGTAGAGATCAGGCTGACCTTTTTCAGCTTTACGAGTGGATTGTAAAACACAAGGCGCTTGCGCAGTTCAATCATCCTGTGCGAGATTTTGGGGATAACTTCAGAGAATTTATATATTTTCCGGAGGTTGACAGGTACATCAATCTCCTGGAAGTGGGAAACGGCAACTGGGCGAGTGGAGAAGTGATTTCACAGGAGATGGAGATGGCGTATCGCGATGCTTTGAGAAAGGGCTGGCATGTTGGAGCGACCGCCAACCAGGATAACCATAAAGCTAACTGGGGGAGCGCAAACGATGCTCGCACAGCGGTGATAGCTGATTCGCTTGACTACGAGTCCGTCATGAGGGCTTTAAGGAGTCGGCATGTGTATGCGACTGAAGATAAGAATGCGTATGTGATGTTTTCCGCGGATGATGCGATTATGGGGGATATAGTTTATGACGCCACAAAAGTAACACTGAGGATATCTTTCGAAGACATTGGTGATCCTGTATCTTCTGCAACACTCGTTTCCCTTGATGGAGAGATTTCGCTACCCGTGTCTGGAGAGAAATGGGAGTTTTCAACGGATATCACATTAGATCTTAACTATGAATGGGTTTATCTGAAAATTCATGAGAAAGATGGCGACGATATCATAACCTCACCCATATGGTTTCAAAGTAGTTCAGGTCTTTACGTTATGAATCCTGCTTTTTCTCCTTCAAGACCAGCCCATGAAGAGCCATTTATTTTGAAGTTTGACCTTGTTAACTGGAACGAAGAAACTTCGTACGTTGATCTTTCTATAAGGCTTTCGAATGAGGAGGTCTTTAACCGCCGGGTCAGACTTGAACCACTTTCGAGGGCTTCCACGAGTATTGAACTCTCATCGGAGGAAGAAGGATTACTGCAAATTTACATCAACGGTGAACTATCGTGGGAAAAGCCGCTGCACCTTGCGAGGTTT
Source organism: Thermotogae bacterium (assembly GCA_003538775.1). Taxonomy (GTDB): domain Bacteria; phylum Thermotogota; class Thermotogae; order UBA12178; family UBA12178; genus UBA12178. The sequence continues at coordinate 37,992 of DPRG01000003.1, read as the reverse complement.
TCTGCCTTATTGGATACGACGCATGAAAACGGTCAGGAATTACTAAATGGAGAGCTTTTGAAATTGATCGAAGATCTTGGCGGGCGCGTCGAGGTTTTGAGGGGCAGGATGCGTCCAGCGTCTTTGAAAGGTAAGTCCATATTCATTCTGCCTCTTCCAGACGCCGGGGGTTTCGTTCCAATGTTGAAAAAACTGAGCGCAAAAGAAATGATGTTTATATCCGATCATCTAAATGAAGGGGGCTATTTGGTACTTGTGGCTTCGAGAGATCCCCTTGAACCAGAGATAGTGGCAACGTATAACTCTTTGCTTGAGACTCTCGGACTGAAGGTGCGTTTTTCGGCAGATGGCACAGCAATACTTGAGGATGGTGTTGAAAGGGATTTGGTGGTTTATAATGTAGGTCGTGGAAAACTGCTGCTGATATCCCATGAAGTCGCGCTTCATCCGACCGCAGAATTCGAAGAACAGTTTATGAAACTCTTAGGAGTAGAACATCCCGGTGGCGAAAAGTGAAATGGGATTGATATGCGGAATGTGGAGCACAGTGACAGATTTGGGCTTTCCCATGATAGGGAGGAGGTATACAGCAGTTGGGGTGGTAGTGGGATGATCTGGCTTACAGCCTTGAATGGTGAGGCGTTTGTTCTCAACGCGGAGTTGATAGAAACCATCGAGTCCCGTCCAGACACCACGATAACGCTTGTAAATGGAAGGAAGTATATAGTTCGTGAAAGCGTTGAAGATGTGATCCAGAGAGTGATAGAATACAAACGTAAGATTTTTGAAAAGGTTTCGGGGGTGTGATGATGGACATTTCTACACTTCTTGGTATAGTTCTCGTAATTTTCGTTGTAATATTCGGTGTGGGCAGTTTTCAGGATTTGATGCGAGACTTTGTGCAGTTTTCGTCCATCATGATCACCGTTGTGGGAACCATAGCAGCGGTGATGATCGCCCACCCCAAAGCTCGCTCCTTCGCTTTGATAAACATCGCACTCAGCACTTTGAAAGAGCCGAAAATAGACATGATAGGAACTCTTAGAACCCTTGTGAGTTTTGCTGAAAAAGCCAGGCGTGAAGGATTGCTTTCTCTTGAAAGCAACATCGAGGAGATAGAAGATGACTTTATGAAGAAGGGACTCCAGCTTGTCATAGATGGGACCGATCCTGATCTTCTTAAAAACATGATGGAAGTTGAGCTTGAGCTTGTAGAAGAGGATTTTCGTGAACGTCGGGCAGTTATGGATTCGATGGGTGCCTTCGCGCCTGCTTTTGGTTTGATTGGAACGTTGATAGGTCTCATTCAGATGTTGAAGGCTCTGAACAACCCGGATATGCTGGGACCGGCGATGGCAAAATCGCTTTTGACGACTCTTTATGGAAGTATGATAGCCAACGCTGTAGCACTCCCTATGGGTGAAAAGATCGCCGGAAGGGCTTCAAAAGTTTTAATGCAAAAGCGGATGATACTGGAAGGTTTGTTATCGATCCAGGCTGGTGACAATCCCAGGCTTGTCGAAGAAAAACTCAGATCGTTCCTCAGCGAAAAGGAAAAGGCGGCCTATGCGGCATCAACTGCCGTGGAGGAGGCGGCGTGATTGGCCAAGAAGTGTAAATGTGAGGAAAAACCGGCGGGCTCCCCGGCGTGGATGACAACGTACGGTGATATGGTAACTCAGCTCCTGGTTTTCTTCGTTGCTATGCTTGCTATGTCGAATATAAGCCCAGGTAAGTTCCAGCAAGTCGCTGTTGGTATACAGCTGGCATTGACGGGACAACCACCAAGTGTTTTACTGGGTGGTAGATCAATCCAGGAGGAACCATTGATCACGCAAAATCCCGGTGTCAGAAGAGAAATACTACGTGTAATGCAGGATGAACGCTATAAGGGAAAAATAACAGTTCAGGTCGAAGATAGAGGTACGCGCATCATACTTCAAAACCTCGTTTTCTTTGAGGAAGGTAGCGCAATTCTCACAAAAGAGGCGAAGGAACTGCTATCTGTGATAGGCAGCATCGTTATAGAACACACCACGAATGTTCTTGAGATATACGGTTACACTGACGACAGGCCCCTTCCTTCTACTTCCATATATCCTTCAAACTGGCATCTTGGAGCGGCCAGAGCCGCAAGCGTTGCGCGTTTTTTTGCTGAAGAGCTGAAACAACGTAGATCCATAGAAAGGCTTGCTGAGGTTAAACTCGGAACATTCGATCCCGAATATTTTTATAACCCCGACAGGTTTTACCCGATTGGCGTGGGGGATAGAGAGATTTTGAAAAAAATAAGCGCTCTCAACGCTGAAATAGAGGCTTCGAAGAATCTTTTAAAAAGAAAACTCGAAAACGGTGAGATTACATCTCAGGAATTCGAACAGGAGATTCAGAAACTCGACGCTCAGAGAGAAGAACGATTGAAAGAATTGCGCGACAGCTTTCGACGCATAGATATTCTGATAGTTAACGAACGGGTGAGGTGAAAATTATGCCAGACGAAGAAGGTGGCAGACCAGAGCGTTCCGGACCGAGTTTTCTACTCATGATACTTATTGCCGCTGCGGTGGCAGCCGGGTTGAGTTTTGGCGTCAGCTTCATGTTGATAAAAATGATGGGAAGCAATACTCAAACGACACAATCACAGCAAACACAGGCGGCTCAGCCTGTTTATGTCAAGGCGGTTCTCATTGTAGAAGGTAGCAATGAGATGTTCATGCTTAAAGGTGGAAAAGATGTTGCAGTTGTTGATGGGCTTTCTTTCATGGTGGGAAGTGATGAGTGCAGAGCATCTATTGCTGATTTGAGATTACAAATACTGGACGCGCTGGAAACACTTTTTTTGAGCAAAGAGAAAACGGAGCTGACTTCGGTTGCGGGAAGGGAGTTATTGAAAAAACAAATAAAGGATATGGTCAATGAGATAACCGGATTCATCGGTGAGAAGGAAAAATTTGGAGTTTTACAGGTTTCGCTCCGTCTCAAAGCAATTTCGCGTGTTGAATGAGGAGGCGAAACGGTGGCTGATATTCTCAGCCAGGAAGAGATAGACGCATTACTTAACGCCTTGAGTACGGGCGAACTGTCCGTAGAAGAAATCAAAAGAGAAGAAGAAGAGAAGAAGATAAGAGAATACGATTTCAGAAGGCCGAGTAAGTTCTCCAAGGAACAGATACGTGTCTTCGATATGGTTCATGAGAATTTTGCTCGTTCGCTTTCGAATTATTTATCTGGTAAGTTGAGAACGTTTGTGAACATCAACATCGCGAGCATCGATCAGATAACGTTTGGAGAATTTTTGCGATCCATTCCTTCCCCGTCGTTTATTGTGGTTTTCTCGGCTCCGGAGTTTCATGGGAACACTATACTGGAGATAAACCCAGAAATCGTGTATACCATTGTTGACAGACTGCTGGGGGGTCCTGGGTCAACGGGGAATCTCAAACGACCTCCAACGGATATAGAGATGAGTGTTATGAGAAAAGAAGTGAATGTGGTTCTCAATCTTCTCAGCAGCGCATGGGAACACGTGTTTTCTTTTAATCCCGCGGTAGAAAGTGTTGAAACAAACGCTCAGTTCGTTCAGATAGCTCCACAGAGTGAGATGTCTTTACTGGTTACTTTCTTTGTTTCTGTCGGAAACGTTGAAGCTTTCATGAATGTTTGCTGGCTTTCATCAACGTTAGAACCTTTTGCAGAAAGGCTTTCAACGCAGGCCTGGTTTGTCAAAAAGGGTGAGATAAGTGAAGAGGAAAAGAAAAAGCTGAGGGAAAATCTGGAAACAGTTCAGGTCGAACTTGTTGCGGAACTCGGAAGAAGTGTGCTCACTTTAAGAGAGCTTCTTACTTTAGAGGTAGGAGATGTTATAAGGCTCAACACGAAGAAAGACGAGGATGTTACCATAAGAGTCCAGGGGAAACCGAGGTTTCTTGGGCGCTTAGGAAAGTTCAGAGGATACAACGCTGTTAGAGTTAGAAAATTGATCCACCCCGATGAGCTCGAAAAGGAGGGTTGGGAATGAGTGATGACTTTTTGAGTCAGGAGGAACTCGATGCTCTTTTGAAAGGGTTGGCATCTGGAAGCTCTGAACAGGCGACTATTGATGAAAATGTCTCTAAGCTTGTTGATGCGAGTATAGAAGGATTTTCAACAGCTTTGAATGCGATGATAGGATATGAAGTGGAATTTACAAAGGAAGAACAGCGTTTAGTTGAAGTTGGTGAACTTATAAAACGACTTCCAGAGGAGTCTGCTGCTTCCACCACTCAAATCAAATGGAAAGATACCGCTTTTCCTTTTCTGATCTTCTTTGAGAAAACTCTAGCGTCCACTCTGGCCGATATCATGGTTGGTGGAACTGGTGACGCGTCGGCGCCACTGGATGAGATCAGGATGAGTGCCTTGAATGAAGTTGTGAATCAGATGATGGGTTCTGCCGCTACGTCTATTTCTAAAACCTTTTCGCTTACCGTGAGTATGGATCCTCCCGTAACGGAAGCTTCTAAATCTGAAAATTGCACTAAAAAAGTGGAGGAGTTGTTCGCCACTTCTACTGTCTCTTTTGGAGTTTACAGTGTAAAACTCGATGGAAGAGAAGTTGGAAAAGTTTTCCTTGTTCTTCCCCAGCATATTCCGGGTGAATCTCGTGAACCTCAGACTACTTCGAAAACCGTAGAAAGCGTGCCAGACGTTTCTTCAAATATTCAAGAGAAAAAAGAAAAAGCCGTGAAAGTTTCTCCTGTTGAGTTTGAAGAATTACAGCCATCGGAAATATCCCAGCACGATATGAGCAAACTCGAGCTTCTTCTTGACGTTCCTCTGACCGTATCCGTCGAACTTGGAAGAACGAAGATGACTTTGAAGCAGGTTCTTGAGCTTTACAACGGATCGATTATAGAGCTGGATAAACTGACGGGCGAACCAGTAGATGTTCTGGTTAACGGTCGAATCATAGCTCGAGGAGAAGTAGTGGTCGTGGATGAGAACTTTGCCGTTAGAATTACGGAGATAGTTTCACCTAAGGAGAGACTGACCAGTTTAAGATGAGACGGCGGTGCGTATTCATCTTCTTCATATTGATGTTTCCTGTTTTTTCACAGGCCAACACCCTCATTCTGAGAGATTTTCTTCTGCAGTTTGCTGGCGTGAGGGATTACAGCTTCACTCTGTACATCGATTTTCACGTGAGGGATGTTGAAGGGGGATTCGTTGATACAAGCATTGCGGTGGACGTGATAATCCGAAACGGTTCAGACTTTTATATAAAGTTCCTTGAACCCACGGTGGTGTCTGATATAGAGCTTGTTTACATATCTCAGAAACATACCCTGATAACTCGCTATAAGGACACGGAAGACGTATTTCCGGGTGCGGAGGAGTATCTTGCGGTGATCAAAAATGTCACGGACGTTCTTTCGGTTTTCGCAAGAGAAGACGCCTTCGAAACCGAGTCGATGATACGGGAAGGGAATGTGTACAAAATCCGATTACTTCCCAAGACAAGGAGAGTACTCTCGCTTCTTGGTATAGACTATTCCATTGTGGAACTTGTAATAGCAGAGCGCGATGGCAAGTATATGCTCGAAGAATTCAACGTATACAATAGTCTGGAAAACGAATATATGCGAGTTAGAATCACGAATTTTGCCTTTGGAGAAACCGTGGCCAGAAAGTTCCCACAGATACCCGGAGGTGGAGGCAATGGTTTTTGAAACAAGAGTGCTTTATGACGACGGAAAACACAAATTTTTAATGCTTGGGTGGGAAGAAGCCGAGGAAGAGGGGATAGTACAGACAAATCAGTATCTAATAGTGGATAACAACGAAGGTGTTCTTCTTGATCCAGGAGGCGCACATGTTTTTCCTCGGGTGCTGGCAAATGTTGCAGAACAGCTGGCGTTGGATAACGTGTATCATATCTTTTACACCCATCAAGACCCTGATGTAGTTTCTGGAATAATGCTCTGGCTTTCGATGTGTGAGAACTCAAAAGTTTATATTTCCGCGCTGTGGACGAGGTTTTTGCCACATTTTGGAATCTTCGATGCAGACAAGGTTGTTCCCATCCCAGATAACGGGATGTCCATAAGTTTGAGAAGTGGAGTCGAGCTCAGGATATTGCCCGCTCATTTTCTCCATTCCACTGGTAACTTTGTACTTTATGACCCCGTTGCCAGGATCCTTTTCTCTGGTGACATAGGTGTGGCGGTTTTCCCAAGAGGGAAAAGGTATCAGATTGTCGATGACTTCGAAGAACATGTGCGGTATATGGAAGGTTTTCACAGAAGATATATGACATCCAGCGCGCTGTGCAGAAAATGGGTGGATATGGTTTCCCGCTTTAAAATCGACGCTATAGCACCACAGCACGGAGCGGTTTTCACAGGAGAAAACGTTCGAAAATTTCTAGAATGGTTCAGAAACGTTCGCGGAGGATTAGATTACATCGATGAGATATATGGACGACACGGTGGGTGATTAAGGTGAATGTGAATGTATTGAAAAAGATGTCTTCGGCCTTTTTTGCCGAAAAGCTTTTGACATCGTTCATGGAGCAACTCGATGAGGTTCTGATTCGAAGGGTTGCAGATGTGCAAAGGGAGCTTCAAAAAGTCAAAGAAGAGTTCAAAGCCCTTTCTTATCAGATGGAGGAACTTTCTAGCACTTTCCGTTATCAAATCGGAGAATCCCGGGAGAAGATCACAACTGTCGATCAAATCAGCCGTGAACTTGTTGCTGATCTTGAAGCTTCAGGAACCAATCTTGAAAGCATGGGTTCGGATGTTTCCAATGCTCTCGAAGTGACCTTTTCGACGTTGAATTCATTTTTTGAGATTGAGCAGATGGTGAAGAGTATAAATAGAATAGCGAAACAGACCAGATTACTGGCTCTTAATGCGTCGATCGAAGCCGCGCATGCCGGTGAACATGGACGTGGTTTTGCTGTAGTGGCTTCAGAGGTACAGAAGCTTGCAGTGGAGGCTTCTGATGTTTCTGAGAAGATTTCAAAGAAGATATCGGACATATCCTCTTCTGTAAACACGACGATAGAGAGTTTGAAACAGATAGAGAATATGTTTGAGGTTTTGAAGAAATCTTTCGATTCGGTTCTCGAATACATAAACGATAATAGAACCTTTTTGACGGGTCTTGGCGAATCGTTGGCATCGTCGAGTGAAAAACTGGATGAAGGTGCACAGGAGATGCTTTCTTCGGTCGAAATACTCGAAAGAGTTTTGAAAGCCTTTGATACGATGACAGTGGTGATTTCGGCGATCGTGAAAGCTCAGAAAAAATTGAATGAACTCGAGTTGTGATGGGAGGGTAAAAAGATGTTTTTGAGTCATGGTGATAGAGTGATTTTCATCAGACTTGACCATGGGGAAGATTTCTATGCAAAACTCTATGAAGCTGTTAATGATTTGAAGATCCACAGTGCGGTTGTCTTGAGTGGAATAGGCATGCTCATGGACGTAGAACTGGGGTGGTTCGATGTTCAAAATCAGCGTTATGAAAGAAAAAACTTTTCAGGCGCGTATGAGCTTTTGAGTTTGAGTGGGAATCTTTCCTTAAAAGACGGACAGCCTTTCTTTCACTTGCATGTGGTACTTTCACGACCTGGGGAACCTGCTATTGGAGGGCATTTATTCTCGGCGTCAGTTTGTAACACTGTGGAGATCTTTCTTTCAGATCCAGGCGTTAGATTGTTGAGAGCAGAGGGCAAAACCTTCAGACCGCTTGTGGCCATGGAAGAGGAGTGAGAAACGATATACGATAGCAGATTTATAAGGAACATAAGCATCATTGCTCACATAGATCACGGGAAGACAACCCTCGTTGATCGGATACTCGAAATTACCGGAACTATAGAATCGCGCCAGATGAGAGAGCAGTTTCTCGATATGATGGATATAGAGCGCGAGCGTGGTATAACGATCAAAGCTCAGCCTGTGAAGGTGTACTATGACGCTGAGGACGGAAACAGATACGAGATAAACATCATTGACACTCCCGGACATGTGGACTTTTATTATGAGGTGAGTAGAAGTCTCGCGGCGTGTGAAGGGGCGATACTGCTTGTCGATGCCTCTCAGGGTGTGGAGGCTCAAACTGTTGCCAACACCTATATGGCGATTGATAACAATTTAGAAATAATTCCCGCGGTGAACAAGATCGATCTACCCAACGCTAACATCGAAGAGACGATATCCGAGATCGAAGATTTGCTTGGCATACCTTCTGATGAGGTTCTTCTTGTTAGCGCAAAGACCGGCCAGGGTGTTAAAGAGCTTTTGGAGGCTGTTGTAAAGAAGGTTCCTCCACCTTTAGGAGATGTTTCCGCTCCTCTGAAGGCCTTGATATTCGATGCCAAACACGATAAGTATAGGGGAGTTATTGTATACGTTAGGATTTTTGAAGGTGTTGTAAAACCCGGCGATCGTATAATGATGATGTCCAGTGGGAACGAGTATGAAGTGACCGAAGTAGGTATTTTTTCGCCCTTTATGATTCCCGCTGATTCACTTTCGGCTGGTGAAGTGGGTTATATCATTGCTGGTATAAAAGAAGTTCAAAACGCACGTGTTGGAGATACCATAACTTCTGCAAACAATCCCACTTTAGAGCCACTTCCTGGTTACAGAGAGCCCAAACCGATGGTCTATGCTGGAATGTATCCCGGATTGCCCGAGTATTACGAAGAGCTGAGGAAGGCTCTTGAGAAGTTGAAACTGAACGACGCGGCGCTGGTATTCGAACCAGAGAATTCTCCAGCGCTTGGCTTTGGTTTTAGATGCGGATTTCTGGGTTTATTGCACATGGATGTTGTGAGGGAACGTCTTGAGCGGGAATTTGAGATCGCTGTTATACTAACAGCTCCCAACGTTGTTTACCGCGTTAAGCTCAGAAACGACGATATTGTGGAAGTAAACGATCCAGCCAAGTATCCTGACGAATCACTGATTGAATGGACGGAGGAGCCCTTCGTGAAGCTTTCGATAATCACTCCAACAGATTATATGGGCCCGATCATGAATCTGGTTCAGAACGAGAAAAGAGGCATGTTTCTTTCAGTTGAGAATGCCGGTAAAAACAGGATAGTGATGAATTTCGAAGTTCCACTTGGTGAAATCATCTTTGAGTTTTTCGATCGCTTGAAAGCCGTGAGTAGAGGGTACGCTTCAATGGACTACGAATTCATAGGTTTCAAAAGATCAGATCTTGTAAAAGTCACTGTTCTTGTTAATAAAGAACCGGTGGACGCGCTCAGTTTCATTGTACATGAAAGCAAGGCGTATCCAGTGGCGAAGAAGATTCTGGAAAAGCTGAAGGATCTGATTCCGAGGCATCAGTTCAGCATACCTCTCCAAGCTAAGGCTAAGGGACGAATAATAGCCAGGGAAGACATACCTGCTCTGAGAAAGGATGTCCTGGCCAAGTGTTATGGGGGCGATGTTACGCGAAAGATGAAGCTTCTCGAAAAACAGAAGGAAGGAAAGAAACGAATGCGCGAAATAGGCCGGGTAAGCATACCCCAGGAGGCTTTCCTGGCGCTTTTGAAGATAGGTGAAACCGAGGATTGAGATCTGTTTTTACATATTAGAAATTTCGTACACTCCTTTTACTTTTGCCTTCCAAGGCGTTCGGTTTTGATTACCCCAAGTGCAGTGGCATAGTCAGTGATCAATGCGTTTATATATCCACCTCTCAGAGCACCTACGAGGGCTTTTATTTTACGTTCTCCCAACGCAATCCCGACTCTCAGCGGAATGTTGCGAAGTTGTTCGAGAGTGATACCGATGATTCTCTCATCCATCTCTGTTTTCACAGGACGCCCTTCCAAATCGAAGTAACGTCCAACCACATCACCTACAGCTCCAGCTTCTATCAACTCGTTCATCTGTTGAGCTGTAACAAAACCGGCCTTGAGTAACGAAGCTTCAGTACTCATGTCTCCAACGCCGAGAAACGCTTTATCTATCCTGGACATCATTTCAAAGACTTTGTGAATTTGCGGTTCTATTACGAGATATTTCTTCGTTTCTGGAAAGCTCACAATCGCTGGGGCGTAAAGATAGTAGCGCTTGGCTCCGGGAAAGTACTGGGTGATGTCGTAGAGGTTCATTTCTGGGCCTTCCGAAGAGAGTCCACCCAGAAGTTGAACGATCGTTATCGAAGACAGGTCCTTTTCCGTTTTGAACCTGCTGAAAACTTCCTTCAGTGTCCATCCCCACGCTACACCAAGAATATCCCCTTCTTCGATGATTCTTTCCACATATTGCGCGGCGGCGTCTGCAAAGAACCCAACTCTGTCCTCTTCAAGAGTTGGTATAACCAGACAATCACGAAGATGGAACAGCGAGGTTAGCTCGAGCTCCATTTCTGGAAAGTACTGGTGGTTACGCAATTTTACCCGTGACTCCACAATGCCTTTTCTTTCCGCTTCCTGAAGCATACGGGAAACTTTCGAGCGGCTGACATTCAACATATCTGCGATTTCCTGTTGAGTTTTTTTGGCAACATGGTAAAGCCACGCGACACGCTCAAGAAGAAACACATCGTCTTTCATGTGTTTTCTTCTCCTTTTTCCAATCGTTCCTTTAACTCTGTAAGAAATCTCGCGGCGTAATATCCATCCACCAACCGATGATCACACACAAGAGTTATTTTACACGGTTTTTCCGTTGTAAATCTGCCCAACGTGAGTAATCCCGACTGGTTCTTATATAGAACTCCTGTAAAGGTTTCTACAGGGAATATTCCCAGGTTCGAGATGGTGAACGTTCCACCTTTATATTCATCTGGGAGCAGCTTGTGAGCAAGCGTGCGTGATACAAAGTCGCGCCTCTTTGTATAAATCTCTTTGATTGTGAGTTCGTCAGCCCTGCGTATCACAGGAACCAACATACCGTCATCCACCGCAACTATGTAACCCACGTTTACCTCGTCGTACAGGTAAATGACATCCTCTTGCCAGTAGCCATTTAGCAACTCGTATTCCTTCAGGAGTCTGGCGACATGATAGATCACCACGTCGACGGGTTTAACTTCGTTCTTTTGCGCCTGTTCGAAGATACCACGAGCTTCGATCTTGACTGTTACATGGTAATGCGGAGCTTCCTTAAAAACCTCGGCTGTGGTAGAAGCTATAATCTTACGCATCTTCGAAGGGATAACCTTCTTCACACTTTCACTCCTCCGTAATTGGCTCATCGGGAGAATCGGTGATATAAGCTATAACTTCTCCTACCTTAGCTGTTTCCCCTTCTTTAAGAAGAATCTTTCGTAGGTATCCTGTAAAGAACGACTCCACTTCGAGGTTCGCTTTGTCTGTTTCCACTTCCAGCAAAGGCTCGCCACGCTCGACTCTGTCTCCTTCTTTCTTTAGCCATCGGGTAATTGTGCCTTCCTCCATTGTTTCACCCAGTAACGGCATAATAACCTTGTGTGTCATGACCTTCCCTCCTTTTTCAACTTTCCAGCAATTTTTTTGCCGCTTCTATGATCTCTTCTTCTGAAGGAATTGAGGACTTTTCCAGTACAGGAGAACAACCTATGACCACATCTTTTCCCGCAATTCTCGCTACTCGAGCTTTTGGTACCAGTTCAGTAACTCTGGCAAATATTTCGGCGCTTGTACCCGCTGTTTTGTTAGCTTCGGTCACGACGAGAACACGCCCGGTTTTTTCTGCTGACTTTTTTATCGCTTCGTCGTCCATCGGACGAAGTGATCGCAAATCCAACACCTCTGTAGAAATACCCTCTTCTTCCAGTTTTTCTGCAGCAGAAAGACATGTATGAAGCATTTTGGAATAAGAGATTATCGATAGGTCCTTTCCTTCTTTTTTTACATCTGCCTTCCCAATCTCGATGATTTGTTCTTCTTCCGGTACCGGTCCTTTCAAGTTGTACAATCCCTTGTGCTCAATGAAAATGACAGGGTTTTCATCTCTTATAGCAGCCTTTATGAGTCCCTTGGCATCTGCCGGGGTGGCTGGCATTACCACTTTGAGTCCCGGTATATGTACAAACCATGCCTCCAGGCTCTGAGAATGTTGTGCAGCAGCCGATCGTCCGGTTCCGCCCTGAGTTCTCAAAACCATTGGTACTTTTACCTTTCCTCCAGTCATAAAATGAAACTTCGCCGCCTGATTAACTATTTGATCCATTGCAAGAGTTACAAAGTCGATGTACATGATTTCAGCCACTGGACGAAGTCCAACCAGCGCCATTCCTACAGCAGCGCCGGCGATCAAGGCTTCTGACATGGGGGTATCTAATACCCTCATAGGGCCGAACTCGTCCAGCAATCCTCGAGTAACTTTGTATGCTCCTCCGTAAACCCCGATGTCCTCTCCAAGAAGGCAGACTCTATCATCACGCTTCATCTCTTCCCAGAGTCCTTCTCTGATAGCATCGCGATAAGTCATTTCCTTCATTTCGATTCCCCCTTATGCATAGATGTCTTCGAAAATTTCTGACGGTTCGGGATAAGGACTCTCATCCGCGAATTTAACAGCCTCGTCGAGAATTTTCTGAATCTCCTCTCCCATCTTCTTCACGTCGTTTTCGGTTATGATACCTCTTTCTATGAGTTTTCTTTGATACTGCTTTATGGGATCCCTTTGTTTCCATTCTTCTTCCTCTTCTTTGGTTCTGTAGGGAGCAGGATCGCTTCGGGAATGGCCGTAATAGCGATAAGTTCGCGATTCAATGAGAGTCGGTCCCTCTCCCCTTCGAGCTCGTTCCACTGCTTTTTTGGTGGTTTCCAATACAGCTTCCACGTCCATACCATCTACAAATTCTCCGGATATACCGTAAGCACAGGCGCGTTTGTAAAGATCGGTGATAGAGGTGGATTTTGTCACAGAGGTGGACATTGCGTACTGATTGTTCTCTATAACATAAACTATTGGTAATTTGTGAAGCGCGGCAAAGTTAAGAGATTCATGAAACACTCCTTCGTTAACCGCTCCATCACCGAATGGGCATAACACTACCTGTTTGCCTCCTCTGTACCTTACGGCGTAGGCGGCACCTGTTGCTATGGGTATTCCTGCGCCAACGATACCGTTGGCTCCAAGGTTGCCCAGCTCGATGTCGGCGATGTGCATCGATCCACCTTTTCCTTTGCAGTAACCTGTTCGTTTCCCAAACATTTCGGCCATCATCAACTTTATATCCGCCCCCAGAGCGATCATGTGGCCGTGACCTCTGTGATGACTGCTGATAAAATCTCCCTCTTCCAGAGCAGCGATTGTTCCAACAGATGTGGCTTCCTGTCCCACCGACAGATGGAACATGGTACCTGCGAGTTTGCCGTAGGCAAACATTTCCGCGATTTTCAACTCGAACTCTCTTATCAACATCATGTAAAAAAGTAAAGATTCCGGAGTTTTAAGATGTTTCACCGAAAAGAGCACCTCCTTTTGATTTGGTTTTTCCATCTTTGACCTGTAAAGTTATGTTTTTTATGTCGAACAAATGTGCAAATATAGACCCAATGATTTCCAAACTCAAAAAGTACATTTGCCAGATCAATAGATTGTATTGCAAATTGTAGTTGCTAAAATACAAAGTTTAAGCTTTTAATCTTTGACTTTTGTTTCGTTTTCTGGTATTATAACATATGATCATATAATGCACATATGTGACAATCCGATATTTCTTTCAAATCACTCGAGGAGGTTTAAAAATGAAGTTAGGTTTAATCGGCCTTGGCCGGATGGGAATGAATATGGCTAAAAGGTTAATAAAGCATGGCCACGAAGTGGTTTGCTATGATAGCGATTTAAAGAAAACAGAGGAAATAAAGAAAGAAGGAGCTATAGGAGTTGGAAGTGTGGAAGAGCTTATAGATAAGCTCGCATCTCCAAGGATTGTGTGGTTGATGCTCCCCTTTGGTGACCCCACAGAAGATACCATAAAGAAGCTCAGCGGATTTCTCGAGCCTGGAGATGTTCTTATCAACGGAGCCAACGATCATTACAGAAACGATATTCGTAGGAAAGAAGAACTCAATGTTAAGGGGATCCATTATATGGATGTAGGCGTTTCCGGTGGCGTTTGGGGATTTAAGTTTGGTTACAACCTGATGGTAGGGGGAGAAAAAGAAGATTTTGACTATATTGAACCACTTTTAAAGGCTCTTGCACCAGAAGGGGGTTATCTTCATTGTGGTCCTTGTGGTGCCGGACACTTTGTTAAGATGGTTCACAACGCTGTCATGTACGGGATAATGGAAGCCTATGCCGAGGGTTTTGAGGTTTTGAAGGCTTCTTCCTACAGTAATTACTTTACTCTCGAGGACGTAGCTCACCTTTGGAACAACGGAAGTGTTATTCGATCGTGGTTACTGGAGCTTTTGGAAAGCGCTTTTGCAAAGGATCCTGAGCTTGAAGGTATTCAGGGATACGTGGAAGATTCCGGTGAGGCCCGCTGGATGGTGAAGGAAGCAGTGGATCTTGGAGTCTCTGTGACGGGCATTGCCCATGCTCTTTTCAAGCGCTTTGAATCCAGGCAGGAAGATGTTTTCTCAAATAAGGTGATTGCGGCATTGCGGAAGGAGTTCGGTGGTCACAGGGTTTATCGTAAGGGCGAGAGAGTAAGAAAGGAAGGTGCTGGTGCCGGACAGGTGGAAACAGCCAAACCTGACATACACATTGAATTGCCTTGATGACATGAATATCGTGATGGATTTACTTTTGCCTTCTATTGTGGTAAAACACAAGAGTTAGACAATCAACCTTTTTTTAATGGATGATTCGACATTGTGAGTAATATAATTTACCTGTAGTAGGTATACTAAAATTTTTCAATGGGAGGTGTTTCTATGAAAAAGCTCGCGGTTGTGGTAGTGGCTCTCTTGTTAGTCTCTCTGGCTTTTTCCATTAACTGGAAGCAGTTTGAGGGTACCACACTCCGAATTCTCGCTAACAGGCATCCATGGACCAACTTGATTCAGGAGAAGATCACGGAGTTCGAGAGTTTGACAGGTATGAGGGTTATCATGGAGATTTTCCCGGAAGATCAGTTCAGGACCAAGCGAACGGTTGAACTATCATCTGGTGTTGGAGATGTCGATCTTTTCATGATAATGCCCGGACAATCAGGGAAGCAGTACTACCTGGAAGGATGGCTTTATCCTGTGGATGACTTCATCAACGATCCGACGCTTACGGATCCTTCCTGGGATTACAACGACTTCTTCGCTGGTGTGCTTTCGGGTGGTAACTTCGAAGGCAAGCAGTATTGTATACCCATTCAATCGGAGACTTCTTTGCTTGCATACAGAAAGGATCTGTTTGAAAAATACGGCGTCAAGGTGCCGACCACAATGGAAGAACTTGAAGAAGCTGCGAAGAAATTGACGATCGACGAGGACGGAGACGGTAAAGCTGACATTTACGGTATCACTCTAAGGGGTAAAGGTGCCGCGGCTACTTCTCAGTTTGTTGACTTCCTTTACACCTTCGGTGGAAGATGGATGAACGAGATGGGCGAATGGGCTCTTGACGAACCTGCTGCCATTCAGGCTTTCGAATTTTACGCCAAGTTGTTAAGGGAATATGGTCCTCCAGGTGGTACTAACATTCACTGGTACGAAAGCACATCTTACTTCATGCAGGGCAAAGCGGCGATGATCTACGATGCCAACGTTTTCAAATCGCTATACGAAGATCCTTCTAAATCGAAAGTCGCGGGCAAGGTTGGATATGCGACCATACCGAAAGGACCTGGTGGCTATATTAAACCTCACGTATCCCAGTGGGCTCTGGCTATATACTCCGGTTCGAAGCATCCCAAAGCCGCCTGGTTGTTTGTACAGTGGGCTACCTCGAAGGAAATGGTTCTTGAGGGACTTATGAGGGGTATTCCTGCGCCCAGAAGAAGCGCATGGGAGTCAGAGAAATACAAAGCAACTGATAAGAATCCTGACTGGACAAAAGCTACTATGGAAAGCTACGCTGTTGGTAACCCTATCTGGAATCCTCCTGTTATAAACGTTCCTGAAGCGAGAGACCTCATTGGAAACGGTATAATCGTTCCCGCTATTCTTGGTCAGGATGTTAAAAAAGCGGTTGAGAGTACCTTGCCACAGTTGAATGCTTTGCTGGAAAGGGAAAGACTGATGTACTGATTGGAAGATTTTTCATTTCATAGCCGTGGGAGGGAACATTCCTCCCACGGTTTTTTAAGGTAGGGAGGATGTATAATGTCGAAAAAGTTGAAATGGGCATTTCTATCTCCTGCGCTCATTCTCATACTTCTTTTGATAATCTTTCCTATTTTCTACAATCTTTACCTGAGTTTTCATACGTGGTTTGGTAATCCCAAAAAGCCTCCGATATTTGTGGGGCTCTCCAATTATGTGGGGGCGTTCAAGGATTCTCGATTCATAAACTCACTGTATGTCACGGCTTACTTCACTCTGCTGGCTTTGGCATTGGAAGTGGTAATAGGCTTTCTAATGGCGGTCTACATAAACAGGGAGTATAAAGGGAAGAATCTGGTGAAAGCGCTTCTGGTTTTCCCGTTTACTGCCACTCCTGTGGCTATTGCCCTGGTATGGCGTATCATGTATGACCCAACTTTAGGGGTGATCAACTATTTTCTATCGTTTTTCGGCATAAAAAATGTGCTCTGGTTGAGCAATCCAAAGATCGTTATACCAGCTCTGGTCATAGTGGACGTATGGGAGTGGACTCCACTGGTAACTTTGATAAGCCTTGCGGGTTTGGAGAGTATATCTGCTTCTATAATCGAAGCGGCGAAAATAGATGGTGCGAGTCGTTCGCAAACCTTATTCCATATCATTTTGCCTATGATGAAACCCACTCTTATTGCGGCGACGATGATAAGATCGTGGGATTGTATAAAAACATTCGATATCATTTACGTAATGACGCAAGGCGGACCCGGATACGCTTCTGAGAATCTCAACATCTATGCTTTCAACAACGCTTTCAGGTACTTCAACATGGGCTACGCGAGTTCGTTGATGGTGATCCTCTTTGCCATAGTTATCGGTGTTAACTTGATCCTTTACCAGTTCAGGGGGAGTAACACATGAGCGCAAAAGTTATGAGAAAAGTCCTATTTTACTTAGGCCTGGTGGTAATCCTCCTGCCAACAGTTTTCGTTTTCTACTGGATGGTCCTGGCTTCTTTTAAAAACCAGGTCCAGAATTTGGCATATCCCCCTCTGTTCTTTTTCAAGCCAACGATAGAAAACTACATTGCCGTCTTCAAGCAGCAAAATTTCTTAAAATACATGCTTAACAGTCTCATAATAGCCGCTGGATCAACAGGTTTGAGTTTACTCTTCGGTGTCCCTGCGGCTTATTCTATATCACGTTTCAAAATGAACAGGATGGTTTTTACCCTCACCTTTTCAAGGATGATACCTTTTGTGAGTTATTTGATTCCATGGTACATTTTATTCAAACGCCTTGGTTTAGTGGATACTTATCTTGGACTCACACTTTCGCATATCATAATCAACATGCCTTTAGTTATACTGCTCATGTCTTCTTTTTTCGACGAAGTACCATTAGATTTGGAAGAGGCGGCTCGTATAGACGGTGCGGGATCGCTGCAGGTATTCCTTCTGGTATCTTTACCAATGGCTATTAATGGATTGATAACATCGGCGATCCTTTCTTTCATATTTTCATGGAATCAGTTTCTCTTTTCTCTTATTCTTTCCGGGCCGAAAACCAAGACCGTGCCGGTGGCCGTGTTCAATTTCATGTCGTACGAAATGATCAACTGGGGTGGATTGATGGCAGCGGCCACTTTGATAGCGTTGCCGGTGCTTGTTCTCACGGTTTTCATCCACAAATACATAGTAAAAGGCCTCACAATGGGAGCATTAAAAGAGTAAAAACAAAAGACGCCTCTTTGACTGAGGCGCCTTTTGTTTTTGTCGTTTTTTATTCTTTTTTCGTCAGGCTTTTCAATATGAGGTTCGCGACTTCTTCAAGCTGGTTTTTGTCGACGCTCGATAAACTCCCCACTATGAACTGAGCGGTGACGGTTTCATCCAGATCTGAAGCGAGTTCGGCTGCGAGTTTTCCTTCTTTGACCAGCTGTGCTATACGTTCGACGAACTCGCTATAGCGTTCTCCAAGCTTCTCCCAGAGGGTCGATTGTCTGCTTTCTATATTGATTCGTTCTCTTTCTATCAACTGGAGTGTTTCACGTCTGCTTCGAACGAAATCGATATACGATCTCAGGAGTTTTTTGAGCTTTGCCATAAACGGACCTTCGTTCTGTATGGGTTTAAGAACAGCGTGCTCCATTTCGTCGATGCTTCGCTGCCATACTTCAAAGAAAAGGTCTTCCTTGCTGGGGAAGTAATAATATATCAGAGCTTTTTTAACACCAGCTTCGTTGGCGATTTCTTCCATACTAACGCCATCGAAGCCTTTGATTGAAAAGAGCTTTTTAGCCGCTAAAAGTATTCTCTCGCGTGTCTTCGACTTTCTTTGCAACGCGCATCACACCCACTGTGAGATTCACTGAGCTTTCTTGTCTATGGCGAGCTTGTCTTCATCGTTAGCGTAACGCTTGATACGTACCTGGTAGTCGTATACACCCCTTTTGGCGAAGTATTTCTCTGAATAACCAAGCTCGTACCAGAGTTTGTCAGCGTATTCCTTCCACTCTTTCGCAAGTTTGTCCAGCTCTGGCGCGAGTTCGGTGATCGTTCTTTCGGAACCCGGGTGCTGAGGAATGGCGTTGAACTTTTTGACCATCGCCCGGAAAACCTTGGGGTTGTCGATTATAGGACATGGTCTGAACAGATTGTTGGAATATGGAACCATTCTCTTATAGGCTGTGAAGAATGGCGATTTGAGTATCTCAAGAAGAGTTTTGTCTCTGATGTTGTCCACGGCAAACTGCTGGAAAACACACGGTTCGGCATAACCCTTGGCGTTGATGTGTAGATACTTCGCACCCGCGGCCAGACAGCCGTTTGTAAGGAATCCATGGTTCCAGAAGTCAGCTACAAAGGCGAACTTACCGCCAAGCCTCATTTCTTCAGTTTTGAAGAATCGCTCGTAACGCTGTTGAGGAGTGGGCACAAGGTCCATGGAAGGGTTCATTCCCACAGGCATGAACTGGTAAACCCATACGTAGTTAACTCCCTGATCGTAGAGAAAGTCCCAGAATTCGTCCTTCATGAGAACATCGTGGTTCATTCTGGTGGCTGTCACAGAAGCGCCGAAGATCACGCCATGTTTTCTTAGCAGCTTCCAGGTGTTTTGTATTTTCTCCCAAACTCCTCTTCCTCTTCTCCAGTCGGTCTCATTTTCGAAGCCCTCGACTGAAATGGCAAGTGTAGCGTTACCAAGTTCAGCGAGTTTTTTAGCCTTCTCTTCGTTTATGAGCGTACCGTTGGTGTAAACAAGGAAGAAGCTGTCGTTGAATTCCTCAAATATCTCCATCATGTGGGGCCATACGAAGGGTTCACCGCCGGTGATAACGAAGAAGTAGATACCAAGATCGTTGGCCTGTTTGATAATGCTGGCCATCTCGTCTTTGGTCAGCTGGTACTTTCTCCCGTAAAGACCCGCGTAACATCCCACGCAGTTCAGGTTGCAGGCGTAGGTGGGACTGATGACCACCAATTTGGGGATCACAACCTCATACTCATGCATTAGTTCCTGGCGCACCTTTTCTCCGATGGCGTATTCGTTGATTATCAGGTTGTTGATGATCTTTTCGACGGTTTTAGGGCTGGCCATTCGGAATATGCGCGCCCAGGAAACGATCATGGGATGCCTTTCTTCAGCCATGTTGGCGAATTTTTTAAAGGCGCTCTTTACCGGCTCTTTGGAAAGAACCGATAGAGTACGGAAGAGATTAGCCAGACTATCCTCATCGGCGTTTTTCACGATTTTGGCGACGAATTTGCCAGCTTGATGCATCATCATGGTTTTCAAACTCTTTACTGGACCCATAAATACACCTCCTGCTCGCATATTTTACTGACCGTTCGGTAAATTTTACCATAAAAACCGTGGTTTGTAAAGATTGTTTGAGTCCTGATCTACCCCCAGTTTTTCAGGGAGGATTGTTTTTCAGTTTTCAGCATTGATGCTCACATAACGACAAGATAAAGGGGGTGAAAGTAATATTTTTGTTTGCAATGATCAGAAGAGCTTTCCTATTTCGGGGGTTGTCCGAAGCACTTTGAAAGCCTTCATAGCACCAGGACAGCAAATGAATTCTGATTTTTCGAACGCACTCCTCTGTTGCTTGACATCCTTTATTCTTCATGATATTATTCTAATGATACTTTTTTCACTGAATAAAGAAAGATGGATGTAGGGGGCTTTTATAGTGAAGCTTACTAAAGATATTCTCAAAGATCACAATGAGAAGATAGTCCTCAGAACAATAAGACAACTTGGAGAAGCCAGTCGAACAACCATAAGTCGGATTACTGGCCTTAGCACTGCTGCCGTTACGAACATTACCTCCCGGCTTCTTGAGGCAGATCTCATAAAAGAAAATCGTCACGGCAAGTCGAGAGGCGGACGGCGCCCAATATTGCTGGGAATAAATGAAAAACACAGCTGGGCTGTAGGAGTGAAGATAGGCTATCTGTACCTCTATTTTGTTGTTACAGATCTACTTGGCACTCCGGTTTTGGAGCGAAAGGTAGCGTTGGACAGTGCAGCACCCAGTGAAGTCGTGGAAAAGATCGTGGAATTCGTT